>NZ_JALNUQ010000053.1:0-29197 GCF_026540875.1 Sphingomonas sp. GM_Shp_2 | reverse complement strand
TCGGCGCCGGCCTCTCCTACACCCGCTTCGCGCTCGACAGGGTGCGCGTGGCCGCCACCGTCCCCTTCGGCGCACCGGTCCCCGTCTCGTTGCGCGTCCGCAACATCGGCCCCCGCCCCGGCCTCGCCTGCATCCGCCTCGACATCCACGACCGCGTCGCCAGCCGCATCCGCCCCGTCTGGCAGATGAAACGCTGGCTCCGCCTCCCCCTCGCCCCCCGCGCCGCACGGCACGTCACCTTCACCCTGACCCCCGACGACCTCGCTCTCATCACCCCCACCGGCCACCCATCGCTCGAACCAGGCGCCTTCGACATCCGCCTGTCGGAGGGCATGGAGGCAACGGCCTTCACCAGTTTCACCGTCGCCCCCCACAAAGCGCCTATTCTGGAAATTAACGGAGGTTCTTCTGTTCCTTAACGAAGTCTGACACAACGGACCCAAGGAGCAACATGCATCAAGAGGAGCCAGGATCGCGCGTCGAAGCGCTGGAGCGCAAGAACGCGGTGCTGGAGGGCATCAATCGCATCTTCCGCGAGATGCTGGCCATCCGCTCCGACGAGGCACTCGGCCAGCTATGCCTGTCGATCGCCGAGGAGGTGACGGGCGCCACCATCAGCTTCATGGGCGCGATCAACACCGCCACCGACCAGTTGGACGATCTGGCGATCAGTCCGGGCGGATGGGCCGCCTTCTCGATGAACGACCCCGCCTTTTCCCACGGCGTGGCGCCATCGGGCCTGAAGATCCACGGCATCTATGGCCGCGTGCTGCGCGATGGCCGGACCGAGATTGCGAACGATCCCGCCAGCCATCGCGACCGCATCGGCACGCCGCACGGCCACCCGCCGCTCACATCCTTCATGGGCGTGCCGCTGCTGGTCGGCACGCGCGTCGTCGGCATGATCGGGCTGGGCAACCGGCCCGGCGGCTTCGGGCCGGAGGAACGCGAGGTGATGGAGGCGCTCGCCCCCGCCATGTGCCAGGCACTGGTCAGCCGACGCACCGGCCGTGCGCTGGCGACCAGCGAAAGCAAGTTGCGCCGCCTGTTCGACACGATCGACGAGGGGATCGCCCGGATCGAACTGCTGTACGATGCCGATGGCGCCGCCACCGCGCTACGCTGGCTGGAGGTAAACCGCGCCTTTTCGCAGCATACCACGCTCGGCGACGTCACCGGTCAGGTGGTGAGCGAGGTCATGCCGCACTATCCGCGCGCATGGATCGAACGCTATGCGCAGATATTGCGCACGGGACGCGCCGAACGCTTCGAGCGGCACGTACCCGAGTTGAACCGCTGGTTCTCCATCTACGCGGCTCCCGCCGCCGATGGCGGCGCCAACGAGGTCGCGCTGGTTTTCACCGACATCACCGGGCGCAAGCAGGCCGAGGCGGCACTACGCGAAAGCCGCGCGCGTCTGGAAACACTGGTCGCCGGCATTCCGCATCTGGTATGGCGCGCGGAGGATCACGGCGCCTGGACCTGGGCCAGCCCGCAATGGACCGCGATCACCGGCCAGACGGAACCCGACTCGCTGGCATTTGGCTGGCTCGATCGTATCCACCCGGACGACCGGGACCGTGCATGCGAGGCTTGGGCCCAGGCCGACGCGCGCCGCGCCTATCGTGCCGATTACCGGATCTGGCACGTGGCGGAGGATCGCTATCGCTGGTTCCAGACCCGCGCGGTGCCGCGTCGTGCCGAGGACGGCACGATCGTCGAATGGCTCGGCACCTCCACCGACGTGCACGAGTTGCGCCAGCTGCAGGACCGCCAGCAATTGCTGGTCGCCGAGTTGCAGCACCGGGTGCGCAACATGCTGTCGGTCGTCCGCTCGGTCTTTGCCCGCTCGATCGAGATGGGCGGCTCGCCTGAGGAAGGCGCCTCGCACTTCAAGGGGCGGCTGGATGCGCTGGCCCGCACGCAGGTGATCGTGACGCGCAGTGCGAGCGGCCGGGTCGACCTGGAAAACCTGATCCGCGACGAATTGCTCAGCGTCGGCGCGGCCAACGCGCCCAATGTGCGGCTGGACGGCCCCGATGTCGCATTGCCGGCATCGGCCGCGGAATCGCTGGGACTGGCGGTGCACGAACTCACGACCAACGCGATCAAATATGGCGCGTTGCGCTGCACCGCTGCGACCCTGTCGATCGGCTGGAACATCCTTGCCGCAGAGGATGGTGAGCGCACGCTGGTGCTGACATGGGTTGAGGACGGCGTCGACGACATCACCGATGCGCCCATGCAGGGCTTTGGCCGGGAGCTGATCGAGGATGCACTACCCTATCGCCTGGGTGCGCAGACGCGACTGGAATTCGGGCCACGCGGCGTGCGCTGCACGATCGCGATCACATTGCATGAAGAACGGGAGGACGCACATGGCTTCGAATTGCGATGAGGCGCAGGTCGATTTGACGGGCAAGCGCATCCTGATCGTCGAGGACGAATATTACATCGCCTCCGACCTGAAGCGCGCGTTGCAGCAGGCGGGCGCCTCCGTGGTCGGCCCGGTCGGCGATCTGCGCCGCGGCCTGGCACTGGCCGGACAGGAACCACTCGACGCCGCCGTGCTGGACGTCAATCTCCAGGAAAGCGCATCCTTCCCCATCGCCGACGCGCTCGACCGCCGATCGGTGCCGTATATGTTCCTGACCGGTTACGACGCCTGGGCCCTGCCCGCGGCCTATGCCGGCGCGCCGCGTCTCATCAAGCCGATCGGCGTCGACGCGGTCCTGAGCGAAGTGCAATCGCTGATCCGCCGGCAGAAATAACGCGCCCCGGCATCACTCGCCGCGCGGCATCCGCTCCTCCCGTGGAAAACCGCTGGCGCCCCCGCCGACGCTCTGCTAAGCGCGCGCTTCCAGGCACCCGTAGCTCAGCTGGATAGAGCGCTGCCCTCCGAAGGCAGAGGCCACAGGTTCGAATCCTGTCGGGTGCGCCAGCTTTCTCAATAACTTTGCCGCGAAACGTGAAAGCGGACACACAGGCGTGTGTCAGTTATTGGATCGCTACGCCTCAAACCGGGCTGTGCGATCATGACCCCCGCAGAAGCAATCGCCCGCCATTTCGGAGGCGACTGGGACGGCTCGCAGGGCGCGTTCCCGACGCCGGGGCATAGCTCGCGAGATCGCGGCACGACCGTCAGAGACGCCGACAATTTCGATGACGTGGTTTTTCACTGTCACAACGGCGAGCTCGACTGGAAGACGCTGAAGGACGAGTGCCGCAAGCTGGGATTACTGCCGCAACGCGGCCGACCAGACGCGCCCGCCCAGTGGGTGAAGACTGGCCGCTATGAATACACCGACGCTGATGGCGTGACGGTCTACCAGACCGTGCGCATTGAGAAGCGGGGCGAGCGTAAGAAATTCATCGCACAACAGCCGAACGGCCAGGGCGGTTGGATCAACAATCTGCAAGGCGTGGAGCGGATCCTGTACCGCCTACCGGACGTGCTGGCAGGGCGTGAAGCCGACGAGATCGTGTATCTGGTCGAAGGCGAACGGAAGGCCGACAAGCTGGCGGATTGGGGCCTGACGGGCACCGCTATCGCATTTGGTGCGCAGGGCTGGAACAAGGGCGCTCGTAACTACGCGCGCGACCTTGCCGGCCGGACTGTCGTAATCCTGCCCGACAACGACGATACTGGCCGGGCGTTCGCCCAGACGGTGCGCCAGGCGCTGGAGAATGTCGGTTGCACCGTCGCGATCGTCGCGCTGCCCGGTCTGTCCGAAAAAGGCGACATTATCGATTGGCGAGGTTCGGCCGACGATCTTCGCGCTCTCACGGACGCTGCATTGCGCGGCGCCGGCGAGCCAGAACCCGTCACGGCCACCGTACCCGACCTGTTGCCCCTGATTGATCCCGGCGCATGGCACGGGATGATTGCACCCGTTCGGCAGTGGGCGTTGCAGGACTGGATACCGGCGCGGCAGGCCACGTACCTGACCGGCGCCGGCAGCGCGGGCAAGTCGCTGTTGGCCCAGCAGCTGGCGACGTGCATCGCGATCGGCCGCCCGTTCCTTGGCATCGACACGCGCCAGTCCGTCGCGATCTATGTGACGTGCGAGGATGACGCGGACGAGCTCCACCGCCGACAGGCTGCGATCTGCCAAGCGCTCGGCATCGATCTGCGCGATCTGTCCGGCAAGCTGCACCTCGTCTCGCTCGCGGGCGCTATCAGCAATGAACTGGCGACGTTCGACCCGCAAGGCCGGATGGGAACGACCAAAGCGTGGGAGACGCTGCACGCGACCGTCCTGCATACCGGAGCGGGCTTTATCGCGCTCGACAACGTGGCGCACATGTTCGCTGGCAACGAGAACATTCGTAATCAAGTGGCGGCGTTCTGCGGCCTCTTGAATCGCCTCGCGGTCGATGGCGACGCTTCTGTCCTGTTCATCGGCCATCCGAACAAAGCAGGTGACGCCTATTCCGGCTCCACGGCGTGGGAGAACCAGGTGCGCTCCCGCATCTTCCTCGACCGCCCCCACGACGAGGACGGCGAGGTTATGGACCCCGATGCGCGCCAAATATCCCGCGCCAAGGCCAACTATGCTCGCAACGGCGAGACAGTGCCCTTCCGGTGGCACCAGTGGGCCTTCGTGCAGGAAGCGGACCTCCCAACCGGGGTGCATGCTCAAATCGCCGCTGTGGCGCAGGAGAACGCGGAAAACGAGCGGTTCCTAAAATGCCTTGCGAAGGCGACCGAGGAGAAGCGCGCTATGTCACCGAATAAGGCGGCATCGAACTATGCGCCGCGTGAATTCACCAAGATGCCTACCGGGTCCGGCATTACGGAAAAGGGCTTCGCCGGGGCCATGCAGCGGCTGTTGCACACCGGCCAAATCAGCAACGGCATGCGCGTATATCAACGTAGCAATCGGACGTGGGCAACCGGGCTCGGGGTTGCACAAACCCTTGCACAAACCCCCGCACAAACCGATGCACATCGGCGCACAAACCCTGCTGATGATACGAGGGAAGATGCGCACAAAGCTGCACGCACACCAGAGCCTATATATAAATATATAAGACAGAAGGACTCGGGCTGGTCGCCCGAGGTGCTTTTGGATGATTGCGACTACGACGAGGACATGCCGCTGTGACGCCGGCTACTCGTCTCGCGGCCATCACAAAACAGGTGGGGCGTCTGCGGCCCGATTGGCGCAACCCAGAGCGGTATTTCGAGGAACGAAGCGAGATTGAACGCGCGCTTCGCGCGGTAGTCCGTGAAGTAGAAAAAGGGGAAGGCCGTGGCTGACTGGCCCTACAACACCGCCACGTGGCAGCGGCTGCGTCAGGCGCACCTGTCCTTGTCGCCAGCCTGTATCGGGTGCGCGGCCCGGGGCATGCTGACCGCCGCCAACACCGTCGATCACATCACGGCTATCAGCGAAGGCGGACCCGCCTTCCCCGGCCATGACGGACTGGCGAGCTACTGCACCTCTTGCCACAGCGCGAAGACAGCGCGGGGGCAGGAGGCGGGCGCGATCCGCACCCGCAAGCCTCGTCGCGGCTGCAACCCGGACGGCACGCCGCTCGACCCGGCGCATCCGTGGCACGAAAAATCGCTCAGGGCTGACGGTCTAAGACCAATGGTGAACCTTTTTTCTCAATTAGTTTCGGAGGTTAAGCAGGATGGGTAAGCGTGGGCCCGGTGCTGGCCGCATGAAGGCTGCTGCCGCAGGCGCGCCGGTGGCAGCGCCGGATTGGTCCGGTACGTTTTTCGAAACGGCTCCTCCGCCACCGCCTGCCACCGCCTCGTTACCGTGGGAAAAGGATGGCATGCCACCGGCAGAGCAGGTGCTGGCGTTCATGCAGGATCTACCGATCGTGTCTGGCCTACGCGCAGGCGAGAAGCTGGAATTGATCGAATTCCAAGAGCGGTTCATCCGCAACGTGTACGAGCCGCAGGACGACGCCGGCAATCGACGTGTCCGCCTCGCTGCGCTGTCCGTGGCGCGCGGCAATGGCAAGTCAGCCCTTCTCGCGGGATTGTCGCTCGCTCACCTGCTGGGACCGATGCAGGAGCCCTACGGCGAGTGCTACGCGGCTGCGCTGGATCGCGAGCAGGCGGGCGTCCTGTACCGCATGACGCGGGCCTACATCGAAACCGTGCCGTGGATGGCGGCGCGGGTGAACGTCCGCGACTGGCACAAGCAGATCGAGGACGAGGATAGCCGTTCGACCTGGACGGCGCTGACCTCCGATGCCCGCAAGGCGCACGGCCTCGCCCCGTCGTTCTGGATCGCGGACGAGGTGGCCCAGTGGCGCTCTCGCGACCTTTGGGACAACCTCGCGACCGGCATGGCGAAGCGGAAGAACGCGCTTGGTGTGACTATCTCGACGCAGGCCCGGGACGACCTGCATTTCTGGTCGCAGATGCTCGACGCGCCTTGCACGTCCAGTTTCTACACGCAGCTGCACACCGCGCCCCGCGACTGCCGCTTGGACGATCAGGCCGCATGGCAGGCGGCGAACCCGGCACTCGGCATCTTCCTCAACTATGACACCATTTCCGACTTTGCGGGCATGGCGGCGCGATCGGCGTCGCAGGAGCCGTCGTTCCGGAACCTGAACCTTAACCAGCGGGTGGACGGCGAGGCGGCGTTCCTCAACCCGATCGACTGGGATGCCAATGGCGTTCCCTTCGATCCGGCCGAGCTCGAAGGGCAGCGCTGCTACGGCGGGCTGGATCTATCCAGTACCCGAGACCTCACGGCCTTGGCGCTGTGGTTTCCCGATAGTGGTCGGTTGCTGGTCTGGCACTTCGTGCCCGAGGATACGCTACGCGAGCGATCGGAGCGGGACCGCGTTCCCTACGACCAGTGGGCCGCAGCTGGCTGGATCGACACGACGCCAGGACGAGCTACAGACCGCCAAGCGATCGTCCGCCAGCTTGTCGAAATACGGTCGCTGTACGATGTGCAGGCCATTGCCTTCGACAAGTGGCGCTATGAAGATTTGCAGAAGCTGTTGAACGATGAAGGCATTGAATTGCCGATGGTCGAATTTCAGACCGGCTTCAAGTCATACGCCCCGGCAATCGATACTTTCGAGCGGGCAGTGTTGGAAAAGCGAATGCAGCACAACAACTCGCCTATTCTAAAATGGCAGGCGGGTAATGTCGTGGTGAAGCCCGATCCAGCCGGTAACCGTAAGCCGATGAAGGATAAGTCTTTCGACCGCATCGACGGTATTGTCGCCGCGATAATGGCCTGTGGTGTCGCCGGTACCGACGAGGGGCCACAGGTCTATCGTGGCGAGGGGCTTATGTGGCTGTGACTTGGGAGATCATGTGGCGGATAGCCTCCGGGCGGCTGTACGGGCCAGTGTCAGGAGAATTTTCCCTGATCCATGTATCGAGCGCAACCAACTGAACATCGGTCAAGCGGACAGTCACCGGCACGCCGGTTCCAGTGGTAACGGGGCGCCCCCGCTTTTTAGTGCCGTCACTAATTGACATGATGATTATGTGATGGCACGAAAGACGGGCCAGAGCAAGGTTGGCCCCTTCGCTCTGGCCCTGACCAAACCGTCTATTCAGGAGACGATCATGGCTGTTGACGCCCGTAGCATGGGCGCGCCGTCGCGCGCATCTGAAATTCACCGTCGCGAATTGCTGGCAGGCTTGGGCGCTATCCCCGCCTTCGCCGCAACATCAGCACTCGCCGTACCGATCACGACGCGCGCCGCGTGGGACGCTGCGATGCAACGCTACCTCGCCGCAAAGGAAGCGTGTGATACCGCATGGGCCGCATACAAGCGGCTCGCCCGCAACGATGCTCTCGCCCTCCGGGTCGATCAATTGAGCACGGCCCAAGTAGAGGCGGAAACCCTGTTGATGGAGCTTCCGGCTCCCGACATGCGCGCCCTGCACTGGAAGCTGGCGCAGATCCTCACCGACGATGGCGACGGCTTCACCACACCGTGGTCGTTCTCTCTTGTGCAACCTATCCTTGATGACGCGAAGCGGCTTGGAGCGAATGGCTAACCGCAACGCTTGCATTAAGGAAATTATGGGAGCATATCCCTTTCCGCAACAAGTGCAGAAAGACGCATGCCAACCGTTCCTGTCCTCGCGGATGCTCTCGCCAGCGCCTTCGACTTCGATGCTTCGAAGGCGAAGTCGTTGAGCCGCTTCATGCGCGAGGGCGGCTTGCTCACGACCGGGGCGCGGGGCGTGAACGCCCCCCAGGCCACCACCCTTGACGCGGCTCGCCTGCTGATCGCCATGATGCTGAACAGCAAGCTGCCGACTGTCGTCGAGGACGTGAAACTGATCGGCCAATTTGTGCCCTTGCGTCCTGAAAAGCTCCCGGCGGGCTTCAAGCCTGACACGCTGGAAAACGGGCTGGCGCTGTTGATCGACTACGCAGCGAAGATGGATGCCAATGGGGTCAAGATGGAAAGCATCGCTTTCCGCCTCCAGCCATACAAGGCGATGGCGAATATTGAGATCGTTAAAGGCAAGGGGAAGTCGGTATCAATCGACCTTTCCCTTCCTGACGTTCGGAAGTGGGTAATCTCTGGCCCATTTCCCGACACATATCGCGAAGCTTACAGTCGCTTCCCGGTCGGCTTTTATCAGGAGCCGATGATTACCGAGAAGGAACTAGTTTTAGTCGGTAAGCTCGTAATGGGCTCCGATCAATGAATTCCGTCCCTCTTTCTGCGGCCGACGCGACGCGGCCAATAGCGAAAAGCCCGATGCCTGGGACGGACGGTGCGAGCCGGAGAAGCAAGGTACAATCGGGCAACGTCGCAAATATCCATCGTCGTGAGACAGACGGTTCAACAGCCATCGTCGCGAGACAGACGGACTTTCACCGCGCCGGGGGCTCCGCCCCCGGCCAGAATGAGGAACGGTAACTTGAAAACTCTTGCAGAACTTCTCGAAATGCGCGCCGCACTGGTTGGACGCATGAACACCGCACACACGGCCGATGACGGCGAGGGCTTCACCGCAGCGGAAACCGAACTGCGCGCCCTGGACGCACAGATTGCCCGCGCCCGTACTCTCGACGCGGCCGACCGTGCGGACGCCGGCACGCCGCTCAACACCGATCGCACGCCCGAATTTCGCAGCTACAGTCTTGCCCGCCGCATCGCTGCGTCGTTGGACCCGTCGATCGACGCCGGCCGCGAGTTGGAGATCGAGCAGGAACTCGCCCGGCGGTCGTCGCAGGACGCACAGGGCATCCGCGTGCCGCTCGAATATTTCGAGACGCGCGCTGCGCAGACGACCGCCACCAGCGCCGCGATCGTGCCCGAGGACTTCCGGCCGGAAATGTTCACCTCCGCATTGACGGCAGCGACCGTCATGCAGTCGATGGGCGCGACTGTGCTGACCGGCCTCACCGGCAACGTGGTCATCCCGCGCGAAACCGGAAGCCCGAACGTCGGCTGGGTCAACGAGAACGAACCGCTGCCGACCGGCAATGCCTCGTTCGATTCGTTGAGCCTGACGCCGCACCATGTCGGTGCGATCACCGAATTGAGCCGTCAGCTGATTATGCAGGCCAGCCCCGCAGCGGACGCGATTCTGCGTTCCATGCTCTCGCGGAACCTCGCGCTGGAGATCGATCGCGCCGCCATCGCCGGCAAGGGCACCGGCGCGGAGCCGCGCGGCATCCTGAACGATCCCGACGTTGCGGCCGTGCCGTTCAATACGGACCTGTTCACCACGACGGCTGCGATGATCGCGAAGGCGGACCTGGACAACGTCAGCCCGACCCGCAGCTTCCTTGGCACCAACGGCGTGAAGTCGTCCGCCTCGCTGCTGCGCGACGCCACCAAGCGCGCGATCCCGCTTAGCGAGACGTTCCACGGCGAAACGGCCCGCTTCTCCAACCAAGTCCCGAGCGGCCTTGGCGCGGACAAGACGGACCATGGGCTGGTCTATGGCAACTGGGCCGACTTCCTCGTCGGCATCTGGTCGCAGCTGGATATCCTCGTGAACCCGTACGCCGAGTCGGCATACAACAAGGGTAACATCCTGATCCGTGCCATGGCGACGGTGGACTTCGGCGTTCGCCGTCCCGCCAGCTTCGTCAAGGCCACCGGCATCAAGGCAGCCTGACCATGACGGGCGACACCCTTGAGCGGCGGCAAGCGACCGAGTTGCGGACCACAGGCCGCAAGCTTGAGGGCTATGCCGCCACCTTCAACTCCGAGGCACGGATAGGGTCGTTCTCCGAGACGATCCTGCCCGGAGCCTTCCGTGCAGCGCTGGCCGGTGACGTGCTGGCGCTGCTGGATCACGACGTTGGCAAGGTGCTGGGGCGTACGCGCTCCGGCACCCTGCGCCTGGTCGAAGACACGCGCGGCCTGCACTTCTCCCTCGACCTACCCGACACCTCGCTCGGCCGCGACATTCTTGCGCTGGCAGAGCGCAAGGATCTGGGCGGCATGTCGTTCGGCTTCAACGTGCCAAAGGGCGGACAAAGCTGGGCAGGCGAGAAGCGCACGTTGAGCGCGATCGGGCTGAAGGAAATCAGCGTCATTTCGGCATGGCCGGCTTACCCCGACACCTCGCTTGCGCTGCGTTCCCGCGAAGGAGCGGACGATAGCCGGCGCCGGCGCCTCATTCTCGCGGAACTCGGTGCGTGGGCCTGAGCCTGCACCAGCACAGGAATACGACGATGAAGTATTTCAAGAAGATCGCAACAGGCCTTGATGTTCAACCCGCGCTTGCCGAGATCGCGGCAAAGGGTTCGCACCTTTGGTCTATGGCAACTGGGCAGAGCCTAGAAAACGCAATTCGGGGATACCGTGGCAACGCCAATCCCGAAGGCACACGCATCGTTCACTGGGAAGATTTTGCAATCTATCCCGCAGTGAACGCTCTGTTCAAGGAAGCTGTTTCCCAACTTCCAAAGAGCAATATGATCGAGCGCGCCCGCGTCCGCATCCTGCCGCCCCAATCCAAGATGAAGGCGCATAGGGACAGCCTTAAACCCAACGCACGGCGCTATCAGGTTTGCTTGCAGGCCGGGCCAGAAGCATTCTTCCAGATCAAGAACGAGAAGTGCCGTTTCAATCCCGGCGAGTTGTGGTTTTGCAACATCCTCGACCGCCTGCACTTTGTCGACAACCCGAGTGACATCGCCCGCGCCGTGCTGGTGATCGACGCTTTCGTTTGAACGGGAGGCGATCATGGGATTGATCAACCGCCTCGCCGAAATGGCAGGATTCGAAAAGCGCAACGACGCGACGGACTCGTCATGGGAGGCGATCGCACCGGGCATCGGTTGGCCCGGTGCGTTGTCCGCGCGTGCAGCCGAAAACCTCTCGGCGGTGCTGGCATGCTCGACTGTTATCGGTAGCTCGCTCGCCAGTATTCCGGCGCTGACGTACCTGATCGAGAACGGCAACCGGGTGGAGGCCATGGGGCATCCCATGCGCCGGATCGTGCGCAACGGCGTCAACGATCAGATGTCGTGGCCGGACTTCCTCGAACACATGGTGGTGTCCGCGCTGCTGACGGGCAACGGGTTGGCGGAGATCGTGCGGGGCACGAATGGCCAGCTGCAGGGCTTCCGGTTCATCCCTTGGGGGATGGTCACGGTTGCCTATCTGGCGTCCGGCCGGCTGGCATACGACGTGACGGACGGCCGGGGCGGCGCACGTCGCCTGTTGCAGTACGAGGTGCTGCATCTGCGCGACCGTACCGACGACGGCTTTGTCGGTCGGTCGCGGTTGAGCCGTGCGGCCGACACCGTTGCAGGCGTCGCGGTGTCCAACCAGTACGCGCGATCGTTCCTTGAGCAAGGCGCGGCCCCCAGCGGCGTGATTGAGGTAGCGGGCACGTTGACCGACCCGCAGCGCGCCATGCTGCGCACGCAGTTCCAAAGCCGCCATACCGGCGCAAAGAACGCCGGCAGCACACTAATCCTTGATGGCGGCATGACGTGGAAGGCTGCGAACATCAGCCCCGAAGACGCAGAGCTGCTGGAGACGCGCAAGTTCGGCGTGGAGGAGATTTGCCGGCTCTTCCAGGTCCCGCCTCCGCTGGTTCAGGACTACAGCCACAATACCTTCACCAACAGCGAGACCGCCGGCCGGTGGTTTGCGATGTTCACGCTCGCCCCCTGGGCGCGCAAGATCGAGGCGGAGTTCGCCCGCAGCGTCTTCGCGACTTCCAGCCCTTACGAGTTGGAATTGGATCTGTCGGGCTTCCTGCGCGGCGATCCGCAAACCCGGTGGGCCAACCACAAGATCGCGATCGACGCGAACATCCTCGACACCAACGAGGTGCGCGAACTGGAGGGCTGGAACCGCCGGCCGGATCAAACCAGCGAACCGGAGGCGACCCGCAATGACGCCTGACCTCGTTACCTTGCAAGAGGCGAAGCAGTTTGCCCGCGTCGATCACGACGACGAGGACACGCTGATCGCGCTTCTCATTCAAGCCGCCAGCGCGGCCGTGATCGACGTAGCGAACGGATGGACGCCGAACGGCGAAATCCCCGCTCGTATCAAGCTCGCGGTCCTCTCGCATGTCGCCAGCGCCTACGACAACCGCGATAGCGGCGTGGACACCCCCGTTGCTGCTACGCGGCTGCTGGGGCCGCTTCGTAAGCTGGACGTCTGATGGCCCGCCTTATGACAGCCGAACAGCTGGCGGCGGAAATTGGCCTGCCATCCGCCCGTACCGTCCGAACGATGCGGGCCAATGGCCTGCCGGCCGTGCGACTTGGAAAAGCCTATCTCTACGATCCCGACGACGCGCTTGCCTTTGTGGCCGCTCGCAAGGAGGTGAAATGCCCAGACCGAACCGCGGCGCCTATCTCAAATTCATTCGGGACCGCGGCGCCTATTACATCCAGTGGAGCGAAGGTGGGACTACCCGCAAGCGCAGCACTGGCACAGCAGACCGCGCAACGGCTGAAGCAGCGCTCGCGGAGTTCATCCGCGACCGACTGCGCCGCGCGCGACCCGCTGGTCCCCGCGATCCGAGCGACTTCCCAGTGGCGGACGCGCTAGATCTGTACGGCTCTCTGCACGCACCAACAACCGAAGCACCCGAGCGGATCGGCCACGCCATCGAGGCTCTGCTACCATTTTGGGGAGGCAACGTCGTCGGAGACGTAACCGACGAAACTTGCCAAGCGTATTGCGAATGGCGCGATCGGTCTGATGGAACCATGCGTCGCGAGCTCGGCACACTTCGGGCCGCGATCAACTTTGCACATCGCAAGGGCCGGCTGACCCATGCTCCGGCCGTATGGCTACCGGAAAAGCCGGAAGGCAAAGAGCGGTTCCTTACCCGGCGCGAAGCGGCTGCGCTTTTAGAAGCCTCGCGGACTACACGTGCCGACACCCGGCTTTACTTACCTCTATTCGTGGTCCTCGCGCTGTATACCGGCGCGCGTAAGGACGCGATTTTGTCGTTGCGCTGGCCCCAGGTCGACCTCGACCGTCGACGCATCAACTTCAATCAGCCTGGCCGGAAGCGTACCGGCAAAGGCCGCGCTCATATCCCGATCCCCGAGCGGCTGCTGACGTTCCTGCGCTTAGCGCGGAAGCGTGGTTCCGATCTTGGGTACGTCGTTCACAACAATGGACAGCGTATCAAGGACATTGGCGGAGCATGGGACGGGAATCCCGATCGGGGCGGCGATGGCAGCTTTGGCCGGGCCTGCAAACGCGCCGGTCTGGTCGGTATTACTCCACACACCCTGCGCCACACATGCGGCACTTGGCTCGCCCAACGAGGCGTCGATCTCTGGGAAATTGCTGGATGGCTCGGCCACAGTCACGAACATACGGTAACGCTGTACGCGCACCATCACCCCGACTTCCTCGACAATGCGCGCCGCGCTGCGGATCGCCGGTCATGACCGTGGCAGTAATGTGTACGCTACCTACGTCGTTTCATGGTCTGTTCCGCGTAAAGCGCCATGAACGCACCGGGAACACTGGCGGAAATGCGTGGTGGCGCAATCCTCCGAAGGCAGAGGCCACAGGTTCGAATCCTGTCGGGTGCGCCAGCTTCCAAATCAACAATCCGGCAAACGCGCGCACGAGCCCCGCTCAGGCGCGTGACAAAGCCATGTCCCCTCGAAAAGCCACGCCCGCCAAACGCATTCGGGGCGGCGCGAGATGATCGCGCCGCCCCGAACGTCTTGATGCTTCCGTCGATCGTCAGAGCGTCAGGCGAACCGTCATCTGATATTGGCGGTCGCTCTTGAAGTAGGTGCGCGGCGCTTCCAGGCCTTCGCGGTTGAGGACAAAGGTCGTCTTCGTGGTCGTATCCAGCAGGTTCTGGACCTGCAGGCCGATCTTGAAGTTGCGGTTGACCGTATAGATCAGCGATCCGTCCATCTGGCCGACACCCAGGGCATAGACCGGCAGGAACGGGAAGCAGCAGTCACGATTGGTCAGCAGGTACTTCGACCGCCAGCTATAGGCGACGCGCGCCGAGATATTGAACAGGTCGTAGAATACGGCCGCATTGACGTTATATTTCGACAATTGCGCCAGCGGCAGCGTGTCGTAGATGCCTGAGACGTCGAGCGGCGGACGGTTGCCGTCATTGTCGGCATTGTTCGGACGCGCATTGGGGATCGAGCCCGGATCGATATAGGTGAACGTCGCCTGCGTTCCCAGGCCGCGCAGGATGCCCGGAAGGAAGTCGTAGGTTTGCTGGTACGAGAGTTCCGCGCCCTTGATGTTCGCCTTGCCGGGGGCGTTGGCCGGCCCGTTCACCGTCACGTTGAACGTCTGGCCATTGTTGGTGAAGGGCCGCGTATAGCCGAAATTGTCGAGGATGATGTTCGACAATTGCTTGTAGAATACCGCACCGGTCAGCGATCCGACCTTGGCGAAATACCATTCCGCGGTCAGGTCGAGTTGCTTGGCGTCGATCGGCCGCAGAAACGGGTTGCGCGCGGTCGACTGGAAGCCATAGGTGCCGCGCCCGTTGGTGTCGGCCGGCACCACGCCGATGAAGTTGCGCAGGTCGTTGAACGCCGGGCGCGAAATCGCCTTGGACGCGGCAAACCGCATCTGGAAGGTCGGGGTCACGCGATAGAGCAGGTTGAGGCTCGGCAACCACTTGTCGAAGCTTTGCGTCGCGGTATCCGGGAAGGACGCGTTGTTCGAGAAGGCGAAGACGGCGGCCTGTTGTGTCGGCGAGATCGTGCAGATCGGGCGAACGTTGTTGTTCGGGTTGGGCGATGCGCAGTAGCTCGCGACGGTCGAGTAGCTGCCCAGCGTCGCCGAGATCTGCGGGAAGCGCAGCGATCCGATGGCGTCGTTTCTGCTGTGCACGAAGCGCACACCAATATTGCCCGACAGGTCGGACGACCCGCCCCCGATCCCCTCGACGCCGAAATCGGCACGGACATAGCCCGCCCAGGTCGTCTCGCGATTGCGGTACACCTCGGTCGGCAGGAAATAGCCGTCGATCAGGTTGGCGCCTCGATCCTGCAACGGCGTATAGCTGCCGCCCGATGCCTTGGTGGCGGTGCGCAGCAGGTTGGTCAGCGCCTCGTGATCCTTCAGCACCGCATCCGAGATGAAGGGCGACGTCGGCGGTGCGACGGCCTGTCCGCGGAAGAAGTTGGAGAAGTTGAAGTTCGAGACCGACCCGGCATATTTGTCGAGCGAGGCGATGCCGCCCGAGGTCCAGGTGTCGGACACCGCGCCCCAGTTGCTGTAGTCGTTGGTGCGCACCGTCTGGGCGCGGCGTGCATAGCGCGCGCCGACCCGGACCTTGCGCAGGAACGAGTCCTCGGACACGTCATATTGCGCATCGCCGCGGAACGCCCATTCATCGCCGTCGGTGATCGCGCGATTGTTCATCGCGTTGCGGATGAAGATGTTGGCCGGGTTGCCGAAATAGGCGGCGACATTCTGGCCTGCCGGGGTGATCGGCGTGATCTGCGGAACGTCGCCGCGATTGTCGACCGCGACGCCGGCAAAGGTCGTCACGTCGGCGCTATCGTCCCGGTCGTTCGACTTGCTCAAAACATATTGCGCGTCGAAGTTCAGGTGCAGGCGATCGATCGGCGACCATTTCAGGTTCAGCGACTGATCCTGCGTGTACCCATCGGTCTTGAAGAAGCGGTTGGTGAAGTAGTTATACTGCCCGCCCCCGGCGCGAACCACCGTACCGTTGGTGAAGATGCCGTTCGCATCATAGCCGTTCTGGCCGAATACCTGTCCGGCGCGCGGTGCGAAAGGATTGTAGCCTTGCGGGAAGATCGCCGTGGCATCGCCGTAATAGACGTTGGGCTCGTTGGTGCGATCCAGCCATTCCTGCTTCGATTCGGCGCGCAGGAACTGCCCGGTCAGCAACAGGTTGCCCGAGGCGTTCTCATATTGCAGCCCGCCCGAATAGCCGATGCGCGTGCGGTTGAAGCGCTGCAGGCGCGAGCCCGCGCCCAGCGGCGCATAGACGAACGACCGGCCCGCGGGCACGGGGAAATTGTCCCACAATGTCCGCTGGAAGGCCGTGCCGGCGTTGATCACACGGCCCTCGCCGGGATCCTGCTGCGCATTGCCGTTGGTATCGTCGTTGAACCGCGGCAGCAGCGAGGAGAAGAACACCGAATCCGACCGGCTGCGCTGCTGGTTATAGGTGCCGCTGGCGAGCAGGCCGATCCGCCCGCCATTGCCCAGTTCCCACTGCTTGGAAAACAGGCCGACCACGGCCGGCGCGCTGCGCTCCGCCAGATCGCCGTAATTCACGCTGCCCGACAGGTAGACGAGCGTTTCCCGGCTGTCGAAGGGCTTGCGCGTGTTGATGTTGACGGTGCCCGAAATGCCGCCCTCGATCAGGTCGGCGGTCAGGTTCTTGAACACCTCGACCGATCCGACGAGCTCGGTGGGCACGTCGTTGAAGCCGATCTCGCGGCCGCCGCCGACGCCGAAGCTGTCGCGCCCGTTGAACTCGCCACGCACATAGCTGAGGCCGCGAATGGTGACGCCCGATCCCTCGACCGAGAAGTGGGCGGTGTCGCTGGCCGAGGCGAAGCGCGTGATCGCGACGCCGGGAACGCGCTGCAAGGCCTCGTTCACCGAACGGTCGGGCAGTGCGCCGATATCGTCGGCGGTGATCGCATCGACCACGGTGTCCGAATTGCGCTTGATGTTCTGCGCGCTGGCCAGGCTCTGGCGCACGCCGGTGACGACGATCTCGTCGCGCCCGGTGTCGGGCGGCGTGACCGACGCCTCCTGCGAACTGCCCGACGTGCCGGTGGTGTTGCCGGCCTGCTCGGGTGCGGTCGGCGCGGTGCCATCGCTGGCGGCCGGCGTGCCGGAAATCGTGCCCTGCGACCCGGCACCCGCAGGCTTGGCGGCACCGACATCGCTCGCCTGGCCCCAGGCCGGCTGCGATGCGAGCAGCAACGCCAGCGTCGATACACCCACATGCAACACCCGACGCCCAACGCGAGCGTCACGCAAACCGCGACCCGTCATGCAACCCCTCCAAATCTCGCCCCGACCATCTGCCGGTCTTGCGCCGGCAATGGCATCTCGGCCCCGCATGGCCGTGATCGCATCGACTATCTTAGAGCCGAACCGGCCGCAAGACGGATTTGATAAATTAATATAAGTATTATTCGATTACCATGATCGTCATTCTAAACAACTTTACACTAGGGCACTTGGCGTTAGCTAAGCTCCTGATTTTCTGACCATTTGCTTATTGGCCAGAGCAGCTTGGGTGTTGGGCCTGTGTCCGTTTAAACACACGTCGCGAACATTCCACGTAGCGAATTATGTGTCGCCAGCATCCGCAATAACTTGCGTTTGCTTAGCTAAATCAACA
Organism: Sphingomonas sp. GM_Shp_2; assembly: GCF_026540875.1. Classification (NCBI taxonomy): domain Bacteria; kingdom Pseudomonadati; phylum Pseudomonadota; class Alphaproteobacteria; order Sphingomonadales; family Sphingomonadaceae; genus Sphingomonas; species Sphingomonas sp. GM_Shp_2. Next base: position 11,412 of record NZ_JALNUQ010000053.1, on the reverse strand, counting down.
ACATAGCCATCAACAAGAGTGGGACGCCAGAACAGCTGCCAATATGGAACATGGCTTTCCGCACCGCGACACGGCGATCCAAGCGATGTCGATTGCCTGTTCATGGGCGCGTCGGCGCAGAGCTTATCCTCCGCTGAGCCCTTCCGGCCCGCCGGATGCGATTGCACCCGGTTGTCCGTCGATCATCGCACCCCCGCCGGGGCCCCTGCATTCCAGCGCGACGGCGCCTCAGTGCGCCCGCGCACTTCCCGTCAGCCAGGCGCGCGCCTTGCGCTGCGCTTCGGCGATTTCACGGGCGCTCATGTCCATCGCGATTTCGGCGCGTGCGACCTGCGCCGGCACGAAGCCGCTGATCGCCGCCAGATTGAACCATTTATGCGCTTCGACCAGGTCGAGCAGCGTGCCGCCCGATCCCGTCGAGCAGGCGACCCCGCGATCATACAGCGCGACACCGTCGCGCACCCCCTGTTCCACCCCATTTGCCATCATGACGAAAATCCCTGTCCATCCACGCGACCGGTGCGTTCGGTCGATTCGTTCGATGGACAGGGTTTGGGGCCGATTCGGTCGATATCTGGTTAACGCGTTAACCCTGATCGACAGGCACGTTGTCGATCAGCCGGGTGCTGCCCATGCGCGCCGCCGCCAGCAACCGCCGGGGCCGATCCGCCGCCGGCTCGACCGCCAGCGTCTCGGCATCGGCCAGTGCGACATAATCCACCTCGAAGCCCGCGGCGGCGAGCGCGGTGCGCGCATCGTCCAGCACCGCGACGACATCCTCGCCGCGCGCGATGGCGCGGGCCGCCACCCCCAGTGCGCGGGGCAGCGCCACCGCCTTGGCACGCTCATCCGCATCCAGATAGATGTTGCGCGACGACAAAGCGAGCCCGTCATCCTCGCGCTGGGTCGGTACGCCGGCGATCTCGATCCCCATGTCCAGGTCCGCGACCATGCGGCGGATGACCGCGATCTGCTGGAAATCCTTTTCGCCGAAATAGGCCGCATCCGGGCGCACCTGGTTGAACAGCTTGGTGACCACGGTCGCCACGCCGTCGAAATGACCGGGCCGCGCCGCGCCGTCGAAGCCTTCCGACACACCCGAGACGTGGATCGTGGTGGCGAACCCGTCCGGATACATGGTGTCGACGCTGGGCATCCACACCGCATCGCAGCCCGCCTCGGTCAGCATGCGGATGTCGGCCATCTCACGCCGGGGATAGCGGCCCAGATCCTCGTTTGGGCCGAACTGGCGCGGATTGACGAAGATCGACGCGACGACCTTCGTGCCCGGCCGCTTGGCCGCCTCGATCAGCGAGACATGTCCCGCATGCAGGGCCCCCATGGTGGGCACCAGCACGACGCGGGAGCCCTCCGACCGATATTCCGCCACGGCTGCGGCAAGCGCGTCCCGTTCGCGAATGACTTGCACTGATTTTACCCCTCGTTCCCCAGGCCGGGGGCTTCTATGTAGGGTGGCAACAGGGATCAATAAGGAAGCGACGAGTTGCCCGAGCGGCCCCCGCATACCCATGTCATCGTCTTCGCCAATGAAAAGGGCGGAACCGGCAAGTCGACCACCGCGGTCCATGTCGCGATCGCGCTTGCCGCCAAGGGCGCCCGCGTCGCGTGCTTCGACCTCGATCATCGCCAGCGCACCGTCGGCCGCTATCTGGACAATCGTGCCGAGACCATCCGGCGCAGCGGCATCGCGCTGCCCATGCCCAAACATGCGACGCACAGCAGCCAGACCGAGGAAGGGTTCGAGGAGACCTGGTTCCGGCTGTGCCAGGATGCCGATTTCCTGATCGTCGACACGCCGGGCCGCGACGATCCGTTCGCGCGCACCGCGGCGGCCCTGTCCAACACGCTGGTCACGCCGATGAACGACAGCTTTGTCGATTTCGATCTGATCGGGCAGGTCCATCCCGAAACCTTTCAGGTGACCCGTCCCTCCTTCTATTCCGAACTGATCTGGGACGCGCGCAAGCAGCGCGCACGGCAGGACGGCACCACCATCGACTGGGTCGTGCTGCGCAACCGCCTGCAACATATCGAAGCGCGCAACATGCGCCGCGTGTCGGATGCGTTGACGCAGCTCGCCAAGCGGGTCGGCTTCCGCATCATCCCGGGCCTCGGCGAACGGGTCATCTACCGCGAGATGTTTCCGGCGGGCCTGACCATGATCGATGCCAAGGAATTCGGCCAGATGGGCCTTGCCCATGTCGCCGCGCGCCAGGAACTGCGCGAGATGATGGCGGCGCTGCAACTGCCCGAGGCCGATGCACCGGACGCGGCCGCGTGAAGTGGATCCCGGCATGAAATGGATCATCGTCGCGCTGGTGATCTGGCTGGCGTGGCGTTTCCTGGCCAAGCCCAAGCCGAAGCGCAAGGCCGCGAGCATGAGCGATGAGACCGCGGCACGGGCGCTGCTCGGTCTGGACGCGGCCGCCGGGCCGGATGCCATCCGCGCCGCGCACCGCCGGCTGGTGGCCGATACCCATCCCGATCGCGGCGGCTCGGCGGAGCTGACCCGCCGGATCAACGCCGCGCGCGACCTGTTGCTCAAGGCGCGTAGCTGACCCCTGCCCCCTTTGCGGACCCGAGATGACCCAGCCGATCCACCCCACCGCGCTTCGCGAATACGACATCCGTGGCACCGTGGGGCAGACGCTGGACGAGGGCGCCGCCCATGCGATCGGCCGTGCCTTCGCCACGCGGGTGCGCCGCGCCGGGGGAGCCCGCGTCGCGGTCGGCTATGACGGGCGCCTGTCCTCGCCCGCGCTGGAGGCGGCGCTGGTCGACGGGCTGACCGCGTCGGGCGTGGATGTGGTGCGCATCGGCATGGGGCCTACCCCGATGCTGTACCATGCGGAGGCGACGCTAGAAGTGGAAGCCGCCATACAGGTAACCGGCAGCCACAATCCCGCCCAGGACAACGGCTTCAAGATGGTGCTTCAGCATCATCCCTTTTACGGCGAGGACATTCAGGATCTCGCGCGGATCGCCGCGACGCAAAGCTGGGATCAGGGGCGGGTTGGGACGGTGACGGACACGCCGACCATCGAGGCCTATCTCAGCCGTCTGACGGCGGGATATGCCGGGGGGCGCTTCCGCATCGGCTGGGACGCGGGGAACGGGGCCTCCGGTCCGGTGGTCGAGCGGCTGGCGCGGCTTCTTCCCGGTGAGCATCATCTGCTTTTCACCGATGTCGACGGAAATTTTCCCAATCATCATCCCGATCCTACCGAAGAAGCCAATCTTACGCATCTGAAACGACTCGTCGCCGATAAAAAGCTCGATTTTGGTTTCGCTTTCGATGGCGATGGCGACCGGATCGGCGCGGTCGACGGACAGGGTCGCGTGCTGTGGGGCGACCAGTTGCTCGCCATCCTCGCGGTGCCGGCGCTGGCCGAACATCCCGGCGCGCCGATCGTCGCCGACGTGAAGGCCAGCCAGACGCTGTTCGACCGCATCGCCGAACTGGGCGGCCAGCCGGTCATGGCCCCCACCGGCCACAGCCTGATGAAGGTCGCGATGGCGCGGACCGGCGCGCCGCTGGGCGGCGAGATGTCGGGCCATCTGTTCTTTGCGCGGGACTGGTACGGCTTTGACGATGCGCATTATGCCGCGATCCGCCTGATCCGCGCCATTCATCTGTCCGGCGGCTCGCTGGACGCGCTGCGCGACGCGATGCCGGTGCGCGTCGCCACCCCCGAATTGCGGCTGCCGGTCGAGGAGGCCCGCAAGTTCGCGGTTGCCGATGCCATTGTCGACGCGGTCGTCGCGGAGGGCGCACAGGTGGATCGCACCGACGGCGCCCGCGTGACGACGCCCGACGGCTGGTGGCTGCTCCGCGCCTCCAACACCCAGGCCGCGCTCACCATTCGTGCAGAAGCCGCGGACCGGGCGGGCCTCGACCGGCTGCTCGCAACCATCGACCGCCACCTCGCGGCGCACGACCTGCGGCGTTGAGGCCTGCCAGCGGCCATCGCGCACGCGCTGACCATTAAGGCTCGCATTTCCGCCCTTGCGCGCCCACATAGCGGGCATGCGCGCCCGCCAGCAGCCCGACATCATCCGAGTCATCGATCTGGAGACCACCGGCTCCGCCCCGCCCACCCATGCCGTGTGCGAGGTCGGCTGGCAGGACGTGGCCCTGGGCGCCGATGGCCGCTGGGAGCTTTATGGCGAGGGTGGCAGCATCCTGGTCAATCCCGGCCGCCCGATCCCGCCGATCACCCAGGCGATCCATCATATCCTGGACGAACAGGTCGCCGACGCGCCCTGGTGGCACGATGTCGCACGCCAGGTACTCGATCCCTGGCCGCGCCGCCTGGCGCTTGCCGCGCACCGCGCCGATTTCGAGCAGCAATATTGCACGCCCGCCTTTACCCGTTCGGCCGACTGGATCTGCACCTGGAAATGCGCGCTGCGCCTGTGGCCGGACAGCCCCAGCTTCTCCAACCAGGTGCTGCGCTACTGGCGCAAGCCCGACGGGCTGGAGCATGAACGCGGCCTGCCCATCCACCGCGCCTTCCCGGACGCCTATGTCACCGCCTTCCACCTGCGGGACCAGTTGAACGAGGCAAGCCTTGCGCAACTGCTCGAATGGTCGCGCCAGCCCGGCCTGCTGCCCCGTGTCCGCTACGGCCCGGACCGCGGCAAGGACTGGCGCGAGATCGAGGAGGAATCGCTCGTCGGCTTCCTGTCGGACCGCGATCCCGACGTCCGCTTCACCGCGGAAACCGAGATGGCCCGGCGCCGCGGCGGCGGCCATATCGGCCGGCCCAGCGCGCAGGAATTGCTGCTGTAACGTCTTTTAAACTGCAAGATCCTGTAAAAGCTGCATTTTTACGCGAAACGACGCGGACGACTCCCTCTGGCGCCGGACAAAGCCTTGGCGTAAGGCCGAGCCCATGTTGGGGGCCTCCAAAGGGATCGCACGCAAGGGATTGATGGGCCGCTTCCTGATCGGAAGCATGGCGCTCGGCTTTGCCGCGCTTATCGCGATCGGCTTCGCGGCCTTTTTCACGCTGAACAATGCGCAGCGTCATACCAGCGCGCTGATCCATTCCTACCAGGTGGAAAGCACGATCGCCGATATCGGCCGGCTGGTCGAACAGGCCGAAACCTCGCGCCGCGGCTATATGCTGTCGGGCCGCGCCTCCTTTCTCACCACCCATGCCAGGGCCGCCGGCGCGATCCCGGTCGCCGTCGATCGCTTCGCCGCGCTGACTCGGGACAATCCGCGCCAGCAGGAACTGGTCGCCGGCGTACGCGGCAATCTCCGCACCCTGCTGGCCGAGCATGCGCGCACCAATGCCCTTGTCCGTGCCGGCCGGGGCAGCGCGGCGCTTGCCCGGTTCCGTGCGCAGACGGGTGCGCACATCGTCCTTGCGCTGCGGGAGAACTTCGCCGCGATGAACGCGGACGAGCGCCGCCTCCTCGCCTACCGCGCCACCGAGCGCGCATCGAGCGAGCGGGTCTTCTACATCGTGCTGGTCGCCGGCGTGGTGGTGTTCGTGCTGGTCGCGCTCGCCTCGCTGCTGACCATCCTGCGCTATACCCGCGACCTGGCCGCCTCGCGCGACGAGCTGGGCCTGCTCAACGAAACGCTGGAAGATCAGGTGGAGGAGCGCACCGCCGACCTCGCCCTCGCCAACGAGGAAATCCAGCGCTTCGCCTATATCGTCAGCCACGACCTGCGCTCGCCCCTCGTCAACGTCATGGGCTTCACCGCCGAGCTTTCCGCCGCCACCGCCCCCCTCGCCGAACTCGTCACCCGCGCCGAGGCGGAAGCGCCGCATATCGTGACCGAAGACGCCCGCCTCGCCGCGCGCGAGGATCTGCCGGAATCGATCCGTTTCATCCGCACCTCGACGGCCAAGATGGACCGCCTCATCAACGCGATCCTGAAGCTCAGCCGCGAGGGGCGCCGCACCATCGCGCCCGAACCGCTCGACCCCGCCGCGCTGGTCGACACCATTATCGCCTCGATCCAGCATGTCATCGACGAACGCGGCGTCACTGTCACCGTGCGCCGGCCGATGCCGCGCATCGTCACCGACCGGCTGGCGATCGAGCAGATCCTGTCCAACCTGATCGAGAACGCGACCAAGTACCTCCAGCCCGGCCGCGCCGGTCAGGTCACCGTGTCCGCCGTTCGCGACCGGGCCCGCGTCATCATCTCGGTGGCGGACAATGGCCGCGGCATCGACCCGCGCGACCATCAGCGGATCTTCGACCTGTTCCGCCGCTCCGGCCAGCAGGATCAGCCGGGCGAGGGCATCGGCCTCGCCCATGTCCGCGCGCTCGCCTATCGCCTGGGCGGCACCATCGCGGTCGAGTCGCAACTCGGCCAGGGCGCCACCTTCCACCTTTCGCTTCCCTCCACCCTCCATCAGGACGCGCCCGCCTCATGAACGACCATCGCACCGTCGGCATCATCATGATCGAGGATGACGAGGGCCATGCCCGCCTCATCGAAAAGAACATCCGCCGCGCCGGCATCCTGAACGATCTGAAGCATTTCACCGACGGCACCACCGCGCTTCAGCATCTGTTCGAGGCCGCCGACGGCCCCGCCAAGAACGGCCCGGCGCTGGTCCTGCTCGACCTCAACCTGCCCGACATGAGCGGCACCGACATCCTCGCCCGCATCAAGGCGGAGGACAGCCCGCTCAAGCGCACCCCCGTCGTCGTGCTGACCACCACTGACGACAAGGTGGAGATCCAGCGCTGCTACGATCTGGGCTGCAACGTCTACATCACCAAGCCGGTGAATTATGAGAGCTTTGCCCAGGCGATCCGCCAGCTCGGCCTGTTCCTGTCGGTGATCCAGGTGCCGGAGATCGAGGACTGAGCGTGACCGACGGCGCCCCCCGCATCCTTTATATCGACGACGACGCCGGCCTGTGCCGGCTGGCGAGCCGCGTGCTGCGCCGCCACGGCTATCAGGTGACGAGCGCGCCGGACGGCGCCACCGGGCTGGCGGAGGCCGCGACCGCGTCGTTCGACCTGATCGCGGTCGACCATTACATGCCGGGGATGGACGGGCTGGAAACGCTGCAGCGCATCCGCGAACTGCCCGCCCCCCCGCCGGTCGTCTATGTCACCGGGTCGGACGAAGGCCGCATCGCGGTCGCCGCGCTGAAGGCGGGTGCCGCCGACTATGTGGTAAAGACGGTGGGCGAGGATTTCTTCGACCTGCTGTCCGCCAGCTTCGCCCAGGTGCTGGACCGCGCCGCGCTGGAACGCGACAAGGCCCGGGCCGAGGCCGATCTGCGCGCCTCCAACGCCCGGCTGGAGGCGTTGCTCGGCGAGGTGAACCACCGCGTCGCCAACTCGCTGCAACTCGTCTCCGCGATGGTGGGGTTGCAGGCGGGTGTGCTCGCCGACCAACAGGCGCGCGACGCGCTCGCCGATACGCAGCGGCGCATCCAGGCGATTGCGCAGGTGCACCGCCGCCTCTACACCGCCAACGACGTCGAAAGCGTCGACATGCGCGACTATCTCGGCGCACTGGTCGACGAACTGGCGGAAACCTGGTCGACCGACAGCGCCCCGCGCGCGCTGCGCCTCGCGGCGGAGCCGATCCGCCTGCCGACGGACAAGGCGGTGTCGCTGGGCGTGATCGTGACGGAACTCGTCACCAACGCCTGCAAATACGCCTATCCCGCCGACGCCTCCGGCGAAGTCCGCGTCCACCTCACCCGCGACGGCGACGACGGCTTCCTGCTGATCGTCGAGGACGATGGCTGCGGCCTGTCGATCGGCGCCGCGCCCCGGGGCACCGGCCTCGGCACCCGCCTGATGCGCGCCATGGCGCAAAGCCTGCACAGCAGCCTCGAATACGACCCCGCCCACCGCGGCGCCCGCGCCATGCTGAAGGCCAGCATCGCGTAGACAGATGACATGAGGTTGGACCCTCTATCCGTTCGTCTCGAGTAGTCGTCGAGTAGCGGCAAAGCCGCGTATCGAGACGACGTATCGGGAGGCACCGCGCCGCGTGTGGCGCCGTCTCGACACGAACGGACAATGGTTCGGCCCATATTATCCGACTTCACAGCAAGCGGCGTTGCATCGGATCCATCACGGCCCATTCGTGCTGAGCCCTTCGACTGGCTGACAAGCCAGCCGCTCAGGATAAACTTCAGCGCTTCGCGCTGTAGTCGAAGCACAGCACGCCACGCCTGGCCTTCGACTTTGGCGCTACGAACCGAAGTTTATCCTGAGCTTTTCGAAGGGTTCAGGCCGAACGGATGGATGATGAATGTTCAACGCATGACGCCATGAGTCACGACAACCCGCGCCGAACCCCCTCCAGCACCACCCCGAACACCGCATGCGATGCCGCGCTGTATGCATGCGTCACAGCCGGCGTATCCTGCGGCGCCGGCCCCCAGCCAAAGGCCGGCACCCCGACGTCATCGATCGCCAGCATCGTCGCCATTCCGAACGGCACGCCAAATCCGCGCGCGATGCGCGGATCGCCCGCCACCAGCGCGCCATAGGCGACGCCGATCGCCGCACCCGTCGCATAATGGACCAGCGTTCCCGCCGTTTCGCGCCGCTTCTGCGTCACCGGGTCGCCGGTCACCAGCCGGCTGGCGCTGTCCGCCGCCTTCACCGTTGCGGGATCGTCGTTGCTGCCGCCGCCCATCAGCGGCGACACGCCGCGCTGGAACGCGTCCATCGCCGCGGCCGCCACCAGCCCGCCGGCCAACCCGATCCCCATCGCCTGCCAAAGCCTTGCCATCGCACCCGTTCCTTGTCGCCGCTCCGGCAACAGAACGTCCCCGGCCCCGCCATGTTCAAAGGGGCCGGGGCGAAAACATCGGCTCGGCGTTTACACGTCCAGATTGGCGACGTTCAGCGCATTGTCCTGGATGAACTCGCGCCGCGGCTCGACCACCTCGCCCATCAGGCGCGAGAAGACCTCGTCCGCCGCCGCCACGTCGTCGCTGGTCACGCGCAGCATCGAGCGGTTGGACGGATCGAGCGTCGTTTCCCAAAGCTGCTCGGCATTCATCTCGCCCAGCCCCTTGTAGCGCTGGATCGCCAGGCCTTTGCGCCCCGCCGCCAGGATCGCGTCGAGCAACTGGCTGGGCCGTGCCACGCGCGTCTGGCCGCGGGTCAGCGTGGTGGTCGCCTGCCCATCCTCGTCGGTCGGCACCGCATCGACCGGCGCCTCGGCACCCGCGGCGCCCCGCATCGGCACCAACTTGGCCGCCTGCGCGAAGCTGTCCGCCTGCTCGGCCGCCAGCGTATGCAGCTTGCGCGCCTCGGCGGAAACCAGGAAGGTCGCCTCGACGATGTGGTGGTCGGTCACGCCGCGCCACAGCCGCTCGAAATGGACGCCGCCCTCTTCGGTCAGGCGCGCGCTCCACGTCGCCTCGCTGTCGCCCGCATCCAGGCGGCGGGTCACCTCCGCGATCGCATTCTCGCGGCCGCTGCGGTCCAGCATCGGGTCGAGTGCCCCTGCCAGCGCCAGCACCTCGACGATCGCCGGGTCGTAGCGCCGCGGCACGTAGCGCATCAGCGTGCGCATCCGCCGCGCATGATCGGCCAGCGCCTTCAGGTCCTGGCCCGAGCGCGTGCCCGTGGCCCCTTCCAGCATCATCGTGCCCACGCCGCCCTCGACCAGATACTCGTCCAGCGCCGCCTCGTCCTTCAGATAGACCTCGGACCGCCCCTTGGTCGCCTTGTAGAGCGGCGGCTGCGCGATGAAGAGGTGCCCGCGCTCGATCAGCTCGGGCATCTGGCGATAGAAGAAGGTCAGCAGCAGCGTGCGGATATGCGCGCCGTCGACATCGGCGTCGGTCATGATGACGACCTTGTGATAGCGCAGCTTGTCGGCGTTGAAATCCTCGCGGCCGATGCCGGTGCCCATCGCCTGGATCAGCGTACCGATCTCCTTGGACGAGATCATCCGGTCGAACCGCGCCCGCTCGGTATTCAGGATCTTGCCGCGAAGCGGCAGGATCGCCTGGAAATGCCGGTCGCGGCCCTGCTTGGCCGATCCGCCTGCGGAATCACCCTCCACCAGGAACAGCTCGGACTTGGCCGGGTCCTTTTCCTGGCAGTCGGCCAGCTTGCCCGGCAGGCTGGCGATATCCATCACGCCCTTGCGCCGGGTCAGCTCGCGGGCCTTCTTGGCCGCTTCGCGCGCCGCGGCGGCATCGATCACCTTGGCGATGATCGATCGGGCATGGGCGGGATTTTCCTCCAGCCATTCCGCCAGCTTGTCCGCCATCAGGCTTTCCAGCGGCGCGCGCACTTCGGACGAAACCAGCTTGTCCTTGGTCTGCGAACTGAACTTCGGATCGGGCAGCTTGACCGAGACGATCGCGGTCAGCCCTTCGCGCATGTCGTCGCCGGTCAGCGACACCTTTTCCTTCTTCAAAAGGCCGGACTTGTCGGCATAGGCATTGAGCGTGCGGGTCAGCGCGGCGCGGAACGCGGCGATATGCGTGCCGCCGTCGCGCTGCGGGATGTTGTTGGTGAACGCCAGGACGTTCTCGTAATAGCTGTCGTTCCACTCCAGCGCGACGTCCATGCCGATATAGTCGCGCTGGCCGGTGATCGCGATCGGCTCGGGGATCAGCGCCGCCTTGGTGCGGTCCAGCCACTTCACGAACGCGGCGATCCCGCCCTCGTAGAACAGCTCCACCGTCTTCGGCTCGTCATGGCGCGCATCGGTCAGGAACAGGCGCACCCCGGAATTGAGGAACGCCAGCTCGCGGTAGCGATGCTCCAGCTTCTCGAAGTCGAACTCGGTGATCTTGAAGGTCGAGGGTGAGGGCAGGAAGGTGACGCGCGTCCCCTTCTGTCCCGGCTCGGCCTTGCCGACCACCTTGAGCGGTGCCACCGCATCGCCGTGTGCGAAGCGCATGTAATGCTCCTCGCCGTCGCGCCAGATCGTCAGGTCCAGAAATTCGGACAGCGCGTTCACCACCGACACGCCCACGCCGTGCAGGCCGCCCGACACCTTGTAGGCATTGTCGTCGCTGGTGTTCTCGAACTTGCCGCCCGCGTGAAGCTGGGTCATGATGACCTCGGCCGCCGACACGCCCTCTTCGGGGTGGATGCCGGTCGGGATGCCGCGGCCGTTATCGGTGACGCTGACCGACCCGTCGGGGTTCAGCGTGATGTCGATCCGGTCGCAATGTCCCGCCAGCGCCTCGTCGATCGCGTTGTCGCTGACCTCGAACACCATGTGGTGCAGGCCGGAGCCATCGTCGGTATCGCCGATATACATGCCCGGCCGCTTGCGCACCGCGTCGAGGCCCTTCAGCACCTTGATCGAGGAGGCGCCGTATTCACTGTTCTGGGGGGTGTCTGCCATGCCAAGCATATAGGGTCTGACGCCTTCGAACGGAAGCAAAATGGCGGTACGTTGCGCGCCTGCAA
>NZ_JALNUQ010000052.1:0-29307 GCF_026540875.1 Sphingomonas sp. GM_Shp_2 | reverse complement strand
CAGGGCGCACCGGGCGCGAACAGCCATGTCGCCATGGCACAGGCCTTTCCGGACGGCCTGCCGCTTCCCTGTTTCGACTTCGCCGATGCGCTCGATGCGGTAAAGGACGGTCGCGCCGATTGTGCGATCATTCCGATCGAAAACTCGCTGCACGGCCGGGTCGCCGACATGCATTTCCTGCTCCCCGAATCGGGACTGGTCATCACCGGCGAGCATTTCCTGCCGATCCGCCACGCGCTGATGGGGCTCGGCACGCGCGACACGGTGCGCGAGGCGATGAGCCATCCGCAGGCGCTGGGCCAGTGCCGCCACTGGCTGCGCGCGCACGGGATACAGCCGGTCGCCTATCCCGATACCGCCGGCGCCGCCGCACGCGTCGCCGAGCTGGGCGATCCCACCGTCGCCGCGCTCGCGCCGCCCGCCGCCGCGGACATTTACGGCCTGACCCTGTTCGCCACCGACATTGCGGATGCGGATCACAACATGACCCGATTCGTCACGCTCGCCCGCGGCGGCCGTCCGCCGGCGGGCGAAGGCCCATGGATGACGACGCTGATCTTCGAGGTGAAGAACATCCCCGCTGCGCTCTACAAGGCGATGGGCGGTTTCGCGACCAACGGCGTCAACATGACCAAGCTGGAAAGCTACCAGCGCGGCGGCACCTTTGCCGCGACCGAATTCTACGCCGATGTCGACGGCAAGCCGGGCGACGCGGCGTTCGACCGCGCGGTGGAGGAACTCGGCTTCCATTCCAAATGGGTCCGCATCCTCGGCACCTACCGCCAGGCCCGCGCGCGGGGGTAGCCCCTTAGACCGTGATAACTTTACGTTGATCCGTTCGTGCCGAGTAGAGATCGAGTAGCTCCGCAGGAGCGTATCGAGGTGAGCAGGTCGGATCGTCCCCCGGACGATCCTGAACATGCCGGGGGCATGTTCACCGGCTCACCGTATCGAGGCACCGCCCCGCGCGCGAACCTGTCTCTCGATACGCCGTCTCGATACGCAGCTTCGCCGCTACTCGACGGCTACTCGAGACGAACGGATCATGGTTTAACCTCATGTCGTCTGGCTCTAGCCTCCGGCCCACACCCGCATCAGGTCATGCGCGATGGCATAGGCAGGCGGCGCCACGAACCGCCCCGCCTCGCCCGCCAGTGCCGCGCGCATCTCCGCCTTCGTGACCCAGATCGCATCCTCCAGCTCGTTGGTGTCCAGCGTGATCGCGTCGCTGTCCGCGCGGGCGATGCACGCGATCATCAGCGACGACGGGAACGGCCAGGGCTGGCTCGCCACATAGCGCACGTCGCGCACCACGATGCCCGCCTCCTCCGCCACCTCGCGCGCCACCGCTTCCTCGATCGACTCGCCCGGCTCCAGAAAGCCCGCCAGCGCCGAATAGCGCCCCGGCGGAAAGGCCGACTGCCGCCCCAGCAGCGCCCGCCCCTCATGCTCGGCGATCATGATCACCACCGGATCGGTGCGCGGAAAATGCTCGGTCCCGCACATCGGGCAGGACCGGCCCCAACCGGCGCGGAACGGCCGGGTCACGCCGCCGCAATTGGCGCAGAAGCCGTGCCGCGCATGCCAGTCCAGCACGCTGCGCGCCGCCGCATAGGTCGCCGCCTCACCCGCGTTGAGCGCGTGCAGCGCCGCGATCAGCTTGAACGAGCGCCCCCGCGCCGGCTCCCCGGTGATCGCGGCAAAATGCGGCACCCCGCCCTCGTCCAGCCCCAGCAGCACCAGATCGCCCGGCATACCCGGCAGCGCGGTCCAGCCCAGCCGCCCGTCCGCCATCGCCGGCACATAGTTATCCATCACCAGCAGGCGCGCCGCCGGATCCGCCATCGCCGCCGCCAGCCCCTCGGCATCGTGGCGCAGCGCATCCGCGCGGTTCAGGCGGCCGCCGGTAAAGCCGATCGTGGGCATCTCGCTCATCGCGCCCCCAACCGTGCCGCATCCCTGGCGAGCGCGCTCAGCACCTGTTCGCGCAGCGGATACCGGTTGGACGGGAAGTAGTTGACCATGATCGTCCCGCGCACCCCGCGCGAGGGGTCGACGAACGCCACCGTGCCCGCCGCACCGCCCCAGCCATAGGTGCCCTTGCCCGCACCCCCCGGCTGATCCGCCAGCAGCACCGACCCGCCCGCGCCGTAACCCATCGGCACCTCGGCATTGGTGCCCCCGGTGCTCGCCGCCACGCCGCCGAAGCGCACGCCGGCCGGCAACAGGTTCGACATCGCCAGCGCCACCGTTTCGGGCTTCATCACCCGCACCCCGTCCAGCGTGCCGCCATCCTGCAGCATGTGCAGGAAACGGTCATAATCGCGCGCCGACATCACCAGCCCGGCGCCGCCATAGGGAAAGCTCGGCGCCTGTCGAAAGACGGAGGTCGCCGCCGGATCGAGCGGCACCATCGTATCGCCGACAAAGCTGTAATTGGTCGCCAGCCGCCCGGCCTGAGCCGCCGGCACCTGCCAGTAGCTCGACGTCATCTTCAGCGGCCGGAACAGCCGGGTGGAGACGAACTGCTCGAACGGCATGCCCGATGCCTTCTCGATCACCGCCGCCATCACGTCGAGCCCGATCGAATAGCTCCACCTGGTGCCCGGCTCCGCGATCAGCGGCAAGGTGGCGACGCGCGTGGCGAAGTCGGCCAGCGTCTTCGGCCGGGTCGCGCGCATCTTCGCCTCGACCGCCGCGTTGACCGCGGCGGGCACGATCCCCAGCCGCTCAAATTCCTTCAGGATCGGCCCCTTGGCATTGATCGAATAGCTGAGGCCGGCGGTATGGGTCAGCAGGTGGCGCACCGTGATCGGCGTCCTCGCCGGCACGGAGGTCAGGCTGGTATCCGGGCTGGTCAGCACCCGCATCCTGGCAAAGCCGGGAAAGAAGTCGCTGATCGGCTGGTCCAGCTTCAACCGGCCATCCTCCACCAGCATCATCGCCGCCATGCCGGTGATCGGCTTGGTCATCGAATACACGCGCCACAGCGTGTCCGGCCCGGCGACCGGCGCGTTCGGCTCCAGCCCGCCCCGGCCGGCGGCGGGGAACAGCGTCGGTCCGTCCCCGCGACCGATCGCCACCACGATCCCCGGCATCTTGCCCTCGCGGACATAGCCGTCGAGCAGGCTTTGCGTGGCGGGCAGGAGGGCGGCCGCCGTCCGGGCGGCAGGTGCCTGCGGCCGGGCCTGCGACGGCAACTGCCGCTGTGCTTGTGGCTGCGCTTGCGGCTGCGCCTGCACCACCGCCCCCAATCCCGCCACGCCCAGAGCGATGCCCACGACCATCATCCGCTTCATCGACCAGTCCTCAACCGTTCCGCAGCCTTGGCGAACACCGTCGGCAGACCCGCGGTTCCGATCGCGTCGATCGGCCACCATTCGCCCGCCACCGATGGTTCAACCTCCGCCATGCCACGCGCCAGCGCCAGTTCCAGATCGAAATGGGTGAAACCGTGCGCCACCGTACCGTTCAGCACCGTCCAGTCGGTCTCCGCCGGCGCCTCCGCCAGCCCCGGCGGCACCTCCACCCACGGCCCGGTCGGCAGCGCGCGCATACCGCCCAGCAACCCCTTGTCCGGCCGCCGTACCAGCAGCACGCATCCCTCCCGCTCCAGCCAGAAGATCGTGCCGTGCCGTTGCGGCTTCGCCTTCTTCGCCGCTTTCACCGGCAATCGCTCCGGCGCGCCCGAGGCGAAGGCGTCGCATGCCTCGCGCAATGGGCAGAGCAGGCATTTGGGTGCGCGCACTGTGCACACGCCCGACCCCAGGTCCATCATTCCTTGCGCGAAATCGCCCGCCCGCGCATCCGGGGTGATCGTCTCCGCCGCCGCCCGGATCGCCGGCCGTGCCACAGGGAGCGGGGTGGCGATCGCGAACAATCGCGCCACCACCCGCTCCACATTGGCGTCCACCACCACCGCCCGTTCGCCGAACGCGATCGCCGCCACCGCCGCCGCCGTATACGCCCCCAGCCCCGGCAACGTGCGCAAGCCCGCCTCCGTCCGCGGAAAGGCGCCGCCATGTTCGGCCACCACCGCCCTCGCCGCCTTCACCAGGTTGCGCGCCCGCGCATAATAGCCCAACCCCGCCCAGGCGGCCATCACGTCGGCCTCGTCCGCGCCTGCCAGGCTGGCGAAATCCGGCCAGCGCGCGACCCACGCCTCGAAGCGCGGCGTCACCGCCGCCACCGTCGTCTGCTGGAGCATCACCTCGGACAGCCAGACCCGGTAGGCATCGGGCACCTCGCCGGGTTTGGCGCGCCATGGCAGGTCGCGCCGGTGTCGGTCGTACCAGGCGAGCAGCCGGTCGGGTATCGAAGATCGCTTGGCGTCCACCCGCCCGCTATGGCATGGCGTCGCCCATGAGCAAGCGCGCCGGCGCCCCCCGACCTGAATCCGTTCGTTCGAACCGCTCGCGTGCGGTGTCCGAACTGCTGCCCGCCATCGGCGGCGCGGCCTTTCGCCGCTTCGGCTTCGTGCAAAGCGCGGTGGTCAGCCGCTGGCCCGATATCGTCGGCCCGCGCCTGTCCGCCGCCAGCGCCCCCGAATCGATTCGCTTTCCCCATGGCAAGAAGCAGGACGGCACGCTGACGCTGGTCGTGCGCGGCGCGCACGCGCCGATGATGCAGCATATCCAGCCCGAGATCATCGAGCGGGTGAACCGCTTCTTCGGCTATTGCGCGGTCGCCCGCATTCAGATCCGCCAGGGCGAGCTGCCGGCGCGCATGCCCGCCAGGAAGGCGCCGCCCGCGCCGCAACCCGTGCCGCCCGAAATGGGCGACGGGCTGAAGGGGATCGCCGATCCCGAACTGCGCGCCGTGCTCGAATCCTTTGCCGCCGGCGTCGCCGCCACCCGCGGCCTGCCCAAGGTGTCCTGATGCGCCTGATCCTCGCCTTTCTCGGCCTTGCCCTGCTCACCGCCGCGGCACCCAGGCAGGACTGGACGACCACCGTCGCCCAGACGCCCGCCGGCGCCTATGTGCTGGGCAATCCCGCCGCGCGCGTGAAGCTGGTCGAATATGCCAGCTATACCTGCCCGCACTGTGCCGCCTTCGCCACCGAATCGGATGCGGTGCTGAAAGGCCGCATGATCCGTTCCGGCTCGACCAGTCTGGAACTGCGCCACTTCATCCGCGACCGCCTCGATCTCGCCGCCGCCGTGCTGGCGCGGTGCGGCGGCGCCCGGGGCTTTTTCGGCACGCATCAGGCGATCTTCGCCGCGCAGAAGACGTGGCTGCCCCGCGGGTCGGAATTCGACCAGAACAACGCCCAGCGCCTGTCCGCCTATCCGCTGGCCGCCCAGCTTCGCGCGCTCGCCGACGGTGCCGGCCTGTCCGACATCGCGAAGGCGCGCGGCCTGACCGATCCGGCCATCCAGGCCTGCTTCGCCGATCGCGCCGCGATCGACCGGATCGTCGCGATGACCAACGCCGCGCCCGACACCATTCAGGGCACCCCCGCCTTCATCGTCAACGGCAAGCAGGCGGACAGCTTCGCCTGGGCCGGCCTCGAACCCCTGCTGCGCGCCGCCGGCGCGCGCTGATCAACGGAGTATCCATGCCATGATGCGTCGTCTTGCCCCGCTGGCCCTCACGCTCGTTCTCGCCGCCTGCGGCGGCGGCGGCGACGGCAACAGCACCACCGCGGCCAGCCCGGTCGCGCCTGTCGCCGCCCCTGCCGGCCAGAACTGGACGGATACCGTGTCCAAGACGGCGGAGGGCTATGTGATGGGCAACCCCAACGCCCCGATCAAGCTGGTCGAATATGGCTCGCGCCTGTGCCCCACCTGCGGCGCCTTCGCCCGCGAAGCCTATGAGCCGCTGACCAAGAACTATGTCGGCTCGGGCAAGGTTTCGTTCGAGTTCCGCGAATTCCTCGTCCACGGCGCGCCCGATCTGCCGCCGGCGCTGCTCGGCCAGTGCGGCGGCGCACAGCCCTTCTTCCCGCTGCTCGAACAGATGTACCAGGCGCAGAACGGCTTCAACGACAAGTTGCAGGCGATGCCGCAGGCCATGCAGCAGCAGCTTCAGGCGGCAAAGCCCGTCGATGCGATCCGCATGATGGCCGAGCAGATGGACCTCATCAACTTCGTCAAGCAGCGCGGCATCCCTGAGGCCAAGGCGCGGGCATGCCTCACCAACATGGGCGAGATCGACCGCCTGACCAAGCAGACGCAGGACAAGACGCAGGACGGCACCGTGTCCGGCACCCCCACCTTCCTCATCAACGGCAAGGTCGTCCCCAACGCGATCAGCTGGAAGGACATCGAGAGCGCGCTGAAGCAGAACGGCGCCTGACCCCAAAACCGGCCCTCTCCCCCTCGGGGGAGGGGGCCCTGCGGCAAAGCTCTGGGAGGGGTGAGGACAGCGGCGCGCAAACGAATGGCGCGCGCGTTGGACAGGTCCGCAGGAGCCTCGCCAGCGCTGGCATGGTAAAAGGCGATCACGACAGTCACACAAGGGGAGACGTGACGCGATGATGCTGGCGATACTGTTATGGTCTGCGGTAACCCAACAGACGCAGGCGCAGCCTCAGGATCCTCCACCCCTGCCTCCGATTCACGGCGGCCCTGCACCGATGACCTGCCCTGTCGGTGGCGAGCGCTTTTCCGCGTGGCGTTCGGGATCGTACAGCACCTATGGCTCCCGGCCGGACGGCAAGCCGTTCAGCTACATGACCTTTCCCTTCCCCCTGCCGGAATGTCCGTCGAACAAGCTGGTCGTCTTCGACGACTTCAAGCCTGACGAGGTGAAGGCGCTCGCTAGGCTGATCGAAACCCCCGAATACAAGCGGATGGTGACAGCGGAGACGCCCTATTACCGCGCCTACTGGCTCTCCACCCGCCTCGACCGCCCCGCCGCCGGCACGCTTTGGCTGCTGTTGCGCGCGATATGGGAGGTCAGCCCCGGATCGAGGGACGCCTCGGATACACCCGCCGATCGTGCGCGGATGGATCGGTACCAGCAGGCGTTCGTCGCAGGCGTGCGTCGCCTGCCGGGGTCTGCCGATGCGCAGGATCGCCTGTGGCTGATGATCCGCGCCGCCAACGCGCTGCGCCAGATGGGCCGATTTTCCGAGGCACAGCGGCTGCTCGCCGACGCCCGCCCCCTAGCAGCGCAGGACAAGAATGCGGCCGCAGTTGCCGCCTATATCGACCAAATGGCCCGCGCGACCGCGCGCAAGGATGCGGATGTCGAGCCGATCGACCTGATCCCGCAGAGGGAGGCCAAGCGACGCTGCGAGGCGGGGGACGCCACCACCCTGTCGCCTGTTCAGCAGGCCCTGTGCCGCGACGTGAAGAACGAGCCCTGACCGCCGCCCCTCGACAAACCGCATAAACCGGTTAATCGAAGAGGCCCGCCCACCCGACGAACGGCCCCTCCCCGGTGCAGATCAAGCGCCTTCGCATCACCGGCTTCAAGAGCTTCGTCGACCCGGCCGATCTACGCATCGAACCCGGCCTGACCGGCGTCGTCGGGCCAAATGGCTGCGGCAAGTCGAACCTTCTCGAAGCGCTGCGCTGGACGATGGGGGAGACCAGCGCCAAATCGATGCGCGGCGCCGGCATGGAGGATGTGATCTTCGCGGGCACCACCAGCCGCCCGCCGCGCGACTTTGCCGAGGTGTCGCTCCTCGCCGAGATCCCCTCCGCCACCGGCCCGCAGGAAACCGAGATCGTCCGCCGGATCGAGCGTGGTGCCGGCTCCGCCTACCGGATCGACGGGCGCGACGTGCGTGGCAAGGATGTCGCGCTGCTCTTCGCCGATGCCGCCACCGGCGCGCATTCGCCGGCGCTGGTCAGCCAGAACCGGATCAGCGCCGTCATCGCCGCACGACCGGCCGAGCGCCGTGCGATGCTGGAAGAAGCCGCCGGCATCGCCGGCCTCCACGTCCGCCGCCGCGATGCCGAGGCCAAGCTGCGCGCGACCGAGGCGAACCTCGCCCGGCTGGACGAGGTCATCGCCGATCAGGACCAGCGCCTCGCGGCACTTCGCCGCCAGGCCCGCACGGCGGAGCGCTATCGCCTGCTCTCCGACCAGATCCGCATTGCCGAGGCGCGCATGGTCTTTGCCCGCTGGCGCGACGCGGCCGATGCCGCCAACGCGGCCAAGGCACTGGCGGAACAGGCCGAATTGCTTGTCGCCACCGCCACCGCGACGGCCGCTGCCGCCGCCGCGGCGGTCACCCGCGCCGCCCGCCGCCTCGCCACCCTGCGCACCGACGCCCTCGCCGCCCGCGACCGCGCCGCGGAGGCCGCCCACGCCCTCACCCGCGCCCGCGACCAGCGCCACGGTCTCCAGCGCCGCCTGGACGACATGACCGCCGCCCGCGCCCGCATCGCCGAGGATCACGCGCGCGAAAACGCCCTGGCGCGCGACGCCGCCGCCGCACTCTCCCGCCTCGCCGACGAAGCCGCCTCGCTCGACGCGACGATCGCGGAGGCGACCGCCGCCCTCCCCCTGCTCGACGCCGCGCTGGCCGATGCCGAGCGCGACGCCCGCGATGTCGAGGTCGCGCTCGCCCAGGCGCTCTCCGCCCATGCCGCCGAATCCGCCGAGCGCCGCGTCGCCACCGCCGCCCGCGCCGCCGCCGCCCAGGCGCACGACCGCGCTCGCCGCGACGCCGCCCAGGCCGCCCACAGCCTCGCCGCCCTTGCCGACGCCGCCCGCTTCGAAACCGACCGCGACACCGCGCTCGCCGCGCAAGAGGTCGCCGTCGAACAGGCCGCCCGCGCCCGCGCCGCGCTGCAATGGGCCGAAACCAGCGAAGCCGATGCGATCGCCGAGCGCGATCCCGCCGAGGCCGCCCGCGCCGCCGCGCTTGCCGCCCTTGCCGCGCTCGATGCGGAGGCCGCCGCACTGACCCGCGCCACGCAGCGCGGCAACGACCGCCTGCTCGATGCGGTTCGCGCCGAACCCGGTTTCGAACGCGCGCTCGCCGCCGCGCTGGGCGACGAGCTCGACAGCGTCCTGTCCGACTGGACCGGCTCGCCGCTCGACCCCGACGATCCCCTGCCCCCCGTCGGCACGCTGCCGCTCGCCGCGCGGGTCGAGGCGCCCGAGGCGCTCACCCGCCGCCTGTCGCAGATCTGGCTGGTGGAGGTCGATTCGGGCCAGACGCTCGCCTGTGGTCAGCGCCTCGTCACCCGCGAGGGTCATGTCCGCCGCTGGGACGGCTACGCCACCGAGGGGGGCGGCGCCGCCGCGGCCGAGCGCCTCGAACGCCGCAACCGTCTCGCAGTGATCGAGGCGGAACGCCCCCTCGCGCAAGCCGCGGTCGACACCGCTACCCGCCAGCGCGCCGCGATCGACGAGCGCCTCGCCCGCGCCCGCGCCGCCGCCGCCTCGGCCCGCACGCTGCTCGCCCGCGCCGATACCGACACCCGCGACGCCCAGCGCGCCGAGGACCGTGCCACCGCCCAGCTTGAGCGACTGGCCGCCCAGCGCACCGACCTCGCCAACCGCGTCGCGCAGCTCGACGCGCAGGTCGCCGACGCCGCCACTGCGCTGTCCGCCGCGGAGGATGCGCTGGCCGCCCTCCCCGATGGCGTCGCCGCGACCCAGGTGGAACGGCTGCAAGCCGAGGCGCAGGCTGCCCGCGGCGCCGTCGCCACGGCGCGCACCGACCGTCTCGCCCGCGACCGCACGCTCGCCGCCGCGCGCGAGCGCCGCACCGCCGCACTGGCCGAGGCATCGGGCTGGCGCACCCGTGCAGACGAGGCGGCGGCGCGCATCGCCGCGATGGCTACCCGCGCCGCCGATCTCGACCGCGACATCGCCGCTTTGGCCGAGCGCCCTGCCGCGCTGGCCGTGGAGATCGAACGGCTGGACGGCGACCACGCCGCCGCCCGCACCCATGCCGATGCCCTTCAGGCCGACGAACGCGCCGCCGACACGGCCGTGCGCGAGGCCGAGGCGGCATCGACCCGCGCGCAGGAAGCGCTCGCCACCGCGCGCGAGGGTCGCGCCACCGCCGCGGCGCGCGTCGAATCCCACGAACTCCGCCGCGTCGAGATGGGCCGCGTCTCCGGCGAGCGGTTCGGCTGCCCCGCCCCCGTCCTCCCCGCCAAGCTGGAATTCGACAGCACCACCGTCGATACCCCGCAGGCCGAGGCCGCCGCGCATGAGAAGCGCAATGCCGAGCGCGACCGGCTCGGCCCGGTCAATCTGGTCGCGGAGGCCGAACTGGCCGAGCTGGAGCAAGCCGGCCGCGCCACCATCGCCGACCGCGACGAGCTGGGCGAGGCGGTGCAGCGGCTGCGCGGCTCGATCGGCACCCTCAACCGCGAGGGGCGCCAGCGGCTGCTCACCGCCTTTGCCGCGGTCGACGCCCATTTCCGCCGCCTCTTCACCACCCTGTTCGACGGCGGATCGGCGCATCTCGAAATGGTCGATTCGGACGACCCGCTGGAGGCCGGGCTGGAGATCATGGCGCAGCCCCCCGGCAAGCGGCTCCAGTCGCTGACGCTTCTGTCCGGCGGCGAACAGGCGCTGACCGCGATCGCGCTGATCTTTGCCCTGTTTCTCACCAACCCTGCGCCGATCTGCGTGCTGGACGAGGTCGATGCACCGCTCGACGACGCCAATATCGAACGCTTCTGCGACCTGCTCGATCGGATGACGCGCGAAACCGATACGCGCTACCTGATCGTCACCCACAATGCCGTCACCATGAGCCGCATGCACCGCCTGTTCGGCGTCACCATGGTCGAACGCGGCGTCAGCCGGCTGGTCTCGGTCGACCTCCAGGCCGCCAGCACCCTGATCGCGGCCGAATAATCCTTCTGCCCACGGGATTAGATCACCGTGCATTAAACCTGCATCATCACATCCGTTCGGCCTGAGCGAAGTCGAAGGCCAAGCGCTGGTGGCTGTGCTTCGACTTCAGCGCGAAGTACTGAAGTTTATCCTGAGCGGCTGGCTTGCCAGCCAGTCGAAGGGCTCAGCACGAACGGAGCGGAATGGATCGGATTCAACGCAGCTTGCTCTAGGAGCGCCGGGAAGATGCAGTCGACGGTCAGGGGCCTTGCATCCCTGCCCCCGCATCCCCATGTTGGACCTGCTTTAGTCGCATATCGACGGTTTTCGGCGCTTTGCGGCCCATTCTCCTTCTTTCCCTGCAGCCACGGCACCGGGCGCACCGGTCTTCGGCACGCCCTCGAACGAAGGAAAATTCATGAGCATTACCGGCACCGTCAAGTTCTTCAACGCGGACAAGGGCTATGGCTTCATCGCACCCGACACGGGTGGCGCGGACGCTTTCGTCCATATCTCCGCGGTGGAACGCGCCGGCATGATCACGCTGAACCAGGATCAGCGCGTCGGCTACGAACTGGAACAGGATCGCCGCGGCAAGATGGCGGCAGTCAATCTCCAGCCGATCGACTGATCTTCGAATGGCGGCCCGTCCGGGTCGCCATTTCTCTTTGCCGCAACGGAGATGCCACCATGTCGAACGATGCAGCCTTTTTCCGCCAGCAGGCCACGATCCAGCGCACCGCCGCGGGCGAGGCGACGCTGACCAACGTCCGCGAACAATGCGAACGCGCCGCCGCCTCGTGGGAGGTCATGGCCTCGCGTGCCGAACGCACCGAAAAGCTGCGCGCCGATCGGGAGGCAAAGGTTCAGCACGCCGCGGTGATCGCCGCCGAATGACGCTGGGGCCGGCGTCCATCCCGCTCGTCCTGTTCTTCCCTCTTCTTTTCGCCGGCATCGTCCTGGTCGCGTGGCTGTCGCGCGGCCTGATCTTTCGTCTGTTGCGCTGGCATTACTGGCGCAGCCGTCGGTGAGCGGCCCCGCCTATGACACCATGCGTCGCGGTACCCGGTTCCTCGCCGCCATCGCCGCCGGCACCGCCTTCGGCGCCCCCTGGCCGACCGGGCATGGCGGCCGCGTCCGCGCGCTGTATCTCGGCAACTGCCTGCGCGAACTGGACCGCTTCCTGCACGTCCTGATGGACGAGATCGCCGGCGGCGAGCCGATACGCCCGCTGTCGCTCCACCATACCACCGCGAACAAGCTGGGCGGCCATGCCCATGCCCGGTGGGACATGGCGGCCGACCAGGCGCGTCTCAACGCCCTGTGCCGGTCGCGCACCTGCCTGTTCCATCATGACGGCTGGGTACGCCGCCCCGATCTGCCCCGCGGCCGCTGGATGACCGCCGGCTGGCCCGCCCCCGCCTCGACCACGCTGCGCCGCTATGCGGTGGGCGAGCATCTCCATCTGTCGGGCGCCGATCTCGCCGACACCTGCGCCTTCTACCAGCATCTGGCCGATCGCCTCGTCCGGGCCTGAACCGCCGCCGGCATCGCCTGTGCCGAACTGTCCTACACCTGCCCGACCTGCTATGACGCCGACATGCCTCCGGTGCCATCAGGTCCCGCCCCGATCCACCCTGTTGCGATTGCAAAAATGGTAAGTGGACACGGACCGGGGGACGTAGTGTCCACTTCCACGACCTTGGCACCATCCCCGCGCGCTTTTTGGCCTGCGAATCACCGCCAGGCTCGCGCCGCGCCTTGCCCCTGCCGCCCCCCGAACATATATCGAACGAATGGCGCAGCTCGACACCCGGCAGAAGCTCGAAATCCTTGCCGACGCTGCGAAATATGACGCATCCTGTGCGTCCTCCGGCACCGCCAAGCGGAACAGCCGCGATGGCAAGGGGCTGGGCTCGACCGAGGGCATGGGCATCTGCCACGCCTATGCGCCCGATGGTCGCTGTATCAGCTTGCTCAAGATCCTGCTGACCAACAGCTGCATCTTCGACTGCCATTACTGCATCAACCGCAAGTCCTCGAACGTCCGCCGCGCCCGCTTTACCGCGGATGAGGTCGTGAAGCTGACGATTGCCTTCTACAAGCGCAATTATATCGAGGGGCTGTTCCTCTCCTCGGGCATCATCCGCTCGTCCAACTATACCATGGAGCAGATGGTGGAGGTCGCCCGCGCCTTGCGGGAGGACCATCATTTCCGCGGCTATATCCATCTCAAGACGATTCCCGACGCCGATCCGGAGCTCGTCCGCCTCGCCGGCCTCTATGCCGACCGCGTCTCGATCAATGTCGAACTTCCCACCGCCGGCGGACTGAAGCGGCTCGCCCCGGAGAAGGACGGTGCCCGGATCGAGGGGGCGATGGCCGATGTTAAGTCCTCGATCATCGACACGCGCGACGCGGCCAAGCGCTACAAGTCCGCCCCCCGCTTCGCGCCCGCCGGCCAGTCGACGCAGATGATCGTCGGCGCCGATGCGGCCACCGATCGCGACATCGTCTCGCGCGCCTCGACCCTCTACGACCGTTTCCAGCTTCGCCGCGTCTATTATTCCGCGTTCAGCCCGATCCCCGACGCGTCCGCCGTGCTCCCGCTCCAGCGTCCGCCGCTGATGCGCGAACATCGCCTCTACCAGTCGGACTGGCTGATGCGCTTCTACGAATATCAGCCGCACGAGGTCGTCGCCGCCGCCGACGATGCCACCGGCATGCTGCCGCTCGATATCGATCCGAAACTGGCCTGGGCGCTGAAGTTCCGGCAGCATTTTCCCGTCGACGTCAACCGCGCGCCGCGCGAACTCCTGCTCCGCGTGCCCGGCCTGGGGGTGAAGGCGGTGAACGGCATCCTGGCCAGCCGCCGCTGGCGCCGCCTGCGCCTCGACGATGTCGCCCGCCTCACCGTCTCGGTCGCCAAGCTGCGCCCGTTCATCGTCACCGAGGATTGGCGCCCGGTCATCCTGTCCGACCGCGCCGACCTGAAGACGCTGGTCGTCCCGAAGAAGAAGAAGGAGCAACTCGAACTGTTCGCCGCCTGACACGCTCTGGTGTGAGAATGAATCGCGGGTGAAACGAGCGCGCGTGTCGCCGGTTGGAACGGCCAGAGGAGACACGACCGATGGCCACCGCCCAAATCTATGCCGACCTGAAGCGCGACCATGACAAGCAGCGCGACATGCTCAAGCAACTGGCCGAGCTGAAGGGCGATTCGTCCGAGCGCCAGAAGCTGTTCGAGGCTTTCCGGCTGGAGGTGCAGAGCCACGCCGCCGCCGAGGAGGAGTCGCTCTACGCCACCATGCTCGGCGATCCCGAACTGCGCGACGATGCCCGCCATTCGGTCAGCGAGCACAAGGAGGTGGACGATCTGCTCGGCGAGTTGATGGACCTCGATTTCGCCTCCGACGAATGGGAGTCGAAATTCTATCACATGCGTCACCGCTACGAGCATCACATCGACGAGGAGGAGGAAGACATGTTCCCCGCCGCGGAGAAGGAACTCGACGACGCGACCGAGCAGAAGCTCGGCCAGATCTATGAGGATCGCAAGCCCAAGGAACTGGAAGAAGCCAAGGCGAACCCGCCGGGTGGCGACGAGCGCGAATGATCGTCACGGCGGCCGGCTGAACGATGCGCGTCGTCACCCTCCCCCAGCCCGATGATTTCGACGGTTGGCGTGACGCCGCGCGCGGCCTCGCCGCAGACGGCGTACCGCCAGAGGACATCGTCTGGCAGGTCGGCACCACCCCCACCGACCTGTTCGCGGGAGAGGCGGTGGCGCACGCCGCGCCGCCGCCAAACGCCGGCTTCTCGGTGCCTCGCCCGTTCATGGACCTTGCGCGCCGCGCCGCGCTGGCCTCCGATCCTGAGCGCTGGGCGCTGCTGTATACCGCGCTGACCCGGCTACGCACCCAGCCCAAATTGCTGGAGGATCAGGCCGATCCGCTGGTCCGCCGACTGGAATCGCTCGCCAAGGACGTGCGGCGCGACATTCACAAGATGCGCGCCTTTGTCCGCTTCCGCGAGGTGGACGAGGACGGCACGCCGCGCTTCGTCGCCTGGTTCGAACCCGACCATCATATCGTCCGCGCCAATGCCGCCTTTTTCGTCAACCGCTTCGCCTCGATGCGCTGGTCGATCCTGACGCCGGAGGTGTCGCTGCACTGGGACGGCGAAACGCTCAGCGAGGGCCCCGCCGCCAGCAAGGCCGACGCCCCCGATGGCGACCCGACCGAGGAGGTGTGGAAGACCTATTATGCCAGCATCTTCAATCCCGCCCGCATGAAGGTCGGCGCGATGCTGAAGGAGATGCCGCGCAAATACTGGAAGAACATGCCGGAGACCGCGCTGGTCCCGCAATTGATCGCCGGCGCACAGGCACGGGAGGCGCGCATGATCGACACCGCACGGCAGGAGGTGGGCGGCAACAGCCAGATGGCGTGGGAGGCGCTGCGCGAGGAAGCCGCCGGCTGCACCCGCTGCCCGCTCTACAAACCCGCGACGCAGACCGTCTTTGGCGAGGGACCTGTCGATGCGCCGCTGATGTTCGTCGGCGAACAGCCCGGCGATCAGGAGGATCTGGCCGGCCGCCCCTTTGTCGGCCCGGCCGGCCAATTGTTCGACCGGGCGCTGGCGCAGGCCGGTGTCGACCGCACCCGCGCCTATGTCACCAATGCGGTCAAGCACTTCAAGTTCGAACCCCGTGGCAAGCGCCGCATCCATGCCAAGCCGAACACCGGCGAGATCGACGCATGCCGCTGGTGGATCGAACAGGAACAGATGCTGATCCAGCCCAAGGTCACCGTCGCGCTCGGTGCCACCGCCGCACGCTCACTATTCGGTCGGACGATGACGATCAGCCGCGAACGCGGCCGCGCCCAGACGCTGGCGGACGGCGGCACGGCGTTCATCACCGTCCACCCCAGCTACCTGCTACGCCTTCCCGACCCGGCCGCGGCAGAAGCGGAATATGCCCGCTTTGTGGAGGACCTGAAACAGGCACATGCCGCACTGACGGGCTAGGGTCGAATTCGATCAGACGTGGTCGCCCTCACCCTTCGCCGCCTTCGGCGTCTTTTCCCTCTCCCGCTTCTGGAGGGAGCGGCGCAGCCGCGGAAGGATGAGGGCGACCGGAAGGCGATCGAATTTTTCACTTTAAAATGCCGCGTGTCACCCCATCACCACGACCGCATTTTCTCCCCACCATCCGTTCGTGCTGAGCGAAGTCGAAGCACAGCCTCGCTCAGCAGGAACCGAGCGGTCTGAAAATGCTCCCTTTACGCAGACAGCCCTCAGAGGCTGTTTGAAATTGGCGAAAGAGCCAATTTCGGGCGGTGCCAGCTCGCAAAATGCGCCCACAGCGCATTTCCATACGGACTCTCAGAACGTTGCGGGATTCGGCCCGATCCGCCCATCCTCCCGGTCCAGCCCGTCGATCGCGGCCATGTCCTCGGTATCCAGCGTCAGGTCGCTGCTCGCAAAATTGTCGCTCAGATGCTCCGCATCCGCCGCCTTGGGGATCACCGACAGCCCGTGCGCCAGATGCCAGGCGATCACCACCTGTGCCGCCGACCGCCCGTGCTTCTCCGCGATCCCGGCGATCACCGGATCCTTCAGAAGCGGGCCACCCTGCCCCAGCGGGCTCCAGCTCTGCGTCACGATGCCCTTGTCGGCATGATAGTCGCGCAAAGCCCGCTGCTGGAAATTCGGGTGCAGCTCGATCTGGTTGACCGACGGCGCGACGCCCGTCGCATCGATGATCGCATCCAGATGCTCTGGCAGGAAGTTGGACACCCCGATCGACTTCGCCTTGCCCGCCTTGCGCAGGGCCACCAGGGACGTCCACGCCTCGACATAATCGCCCGCCGCGGGCACCGGCCAGTGGATCAGGTAGAGGTCGACCGCCTCGACACCCAGGAGCGCCAGGCTTTCGTCCAGCGCCGCCTCGGCATCGCGGTGCCGGTCGTTCCACAGCTTGGTGGTCAGGAACGCATCGGCGCCCTTGTATCCGTCGCCCACCCCGCGCTCGTTGTTGTAGATCGCGGCGGTGTCGACCAGCCGGTATCCGATATCCAGCCCGCGCCGCACGATGGCGGCGACATGGGCATCGGGAATCTTGAAGGTGCCCATGCCCAGTTGCGGCATGGTGCGGCCGTCGTTCAGCGTCAGATCGGTCATGCCCGGGCCAACCGCCCGCCCCCCGATCGGGTTCCGCCGGCCACGCGGGCGATTGACGCCCGCATCGCGATCGCGCAAGTCCGCACCCCATGGTCGAGCAGATTTTGGGCGCCCTCGCATCCTTTGCGATCTGGGTCATTTCGTCGGGTGGCTATCTGGGCATCATGCTGCTCATGGCGATCGAAAGCGCATGCATTCCGCTGCCGTCCGAGATCATCATGCCCTTTGCCGGCTATCTCGTCTCCACCGGCCGGTTCGACCTCTATCTGGCGGCGACCGCCGGCGCGCTCGGCTGCAATCTCGGCTCGATCGTCGCCTATGAGATCGGCAAGCGGGGCGGCCGCCCCCTGGCGGAGCGCTGGGGTCGCTATCTTCTGATCGGCCCCGGCGAACTCGACGCGGCCGACCGCTTCTTCGCGCGCTGGGGCTCGGCGGCGGTGCTGATCGGCCGCCTGCTGCCCGTCATCCGCACCTTTATCGCCTTTCCTGCCGGCGTCGCGCGGATGAAGCTGGTGCCCTTCCACCTTTACACCTTTATCGGCTCCTGGCCCTTCTGCCTCGCGCTTGCCTATGTCGGGCGCGAGCTGGGCGAAAAGTGGAACAGCGATCCGCGGGTCAAGGCCTTCTTCCACCAAGCCGATCTGCTCATCGGCGTCGTGCTCGTCGCGGCTGTCGCCTTTTACGTCTGGCACCGCATCCGCGGCCTCAAGCGCGCCCGCGCCTGACGCTCCAGCCGAGTGCCGCGATCAGCGGCACCGCCACCACGGCCCATAGCGCCAGGCCTTCCCAGGGCGACCATCCCCACCATTCATTGGGGATGGTGCGCAATTGCCCCGTCACGAACCGTTCCCGCCATACCGCGTCCCTCAGCGCATTGGGCACCGCGGCATAGGCCATGATCTCGGCCGACGCAATCACCAGGTTGATCGCGATCGACAGCGCCAGCACCGCACAGGCCATCACCCGCGCCCAGGTCGATCGCAACGCTGCCCAGAATTGGGCCAGCCCCAGCGCGGCAAGCCCCGCCAGCGGCATGGCATGGCGCGGCCCCGTCGAATTGCCGCCATCCCAATAGACATAGGCGGCATTCACCAGCAGCGCGATCACCACCACGCCCGCCGCCATGATGCCGATGTCGCGCGTCCGGCGCCCCTCCACGAGCAGGCACAATCCCGGCACCGCCAGCGCCAGGATCGGCGCCACCCAGATCAGCCCCCGCCGCACGCTGAACAGGATCGCCTTCAGCACGTCCATCCGCGGCATGGTCAGCCCGAACAGCCCCTGCTGCATCCCCTCGAACCCGACCACGCCCGAATAGCCGACCCGGAACACGGTGCCGAACGCGAACAGGTTATAGGCGAGCAGCGGCAGCAGCGCGATCACCCCCGTCCCGATCAGCACGCCGACGTTGCGCCCGGCCCGGGGCTCGCCCCGCGCCCGCCAGATCGCCCACAGCGCGATCACGCTGCCGGCCAGCACCGCCTGATATTCGACCACCACCGCCCAGCCGAGCGCCAGTCCCGTCACCGCCAGCCCGCGCGCACCGCCACGCATCCCGCCCCAGGCGGCGATCACGAACAGCGCCGCCACCACCGCATGGCCGAAGATCGTCGTGGACCAGCCCCAGATCGGCGTGCCGAGCGCATAGCCCAGGCTGGCGAACAGCGCCGCCGCCGCCGATCCGCTCACCATCAGCGCCATGTCGAACAACAGGACAGCGGCAATCGCCGTCAGCAACGCGGGCCCGGTCGCCGCCGCGATCCGGGTGCGCAGCCGCATGTACCGCTCGAACCCCGGATCATAAACCGCCAGCGTGTGATCCGCCGCCCGCTCGCCCGTCACCCGATCGGCGATCCACACCGCGGGCAGCGCCATCAGCGTCATGCCCGGCGCCTTGTCCAGATAGGCGTGCCCATCGAACACCGCCTTGTCGATCGTCATCGGGGCAAAGGCATCGATCCGCGCGCTGCCGTCCTCCACCATCGCCACGGCGGCGAACAGGCGCGTCGCGTTGTTGGGGTTGAACTCCCATGATCCGAACCAGGCGCAGGAAAACCAGACCAGCAGGAACAGCGCCGCCCGCATTCCCCTCCGCATCAGGGCACACGCGACTCCTGCAGGCGCCGATCGGCATTCACCGCACGATTTTCACGAACGCGCTGGTTGAAACAGCCGGTCTGTCCGCCCGCCCCGATCGTGGAGCAACTGCCGATGCTGTTCGTGCCGACGCCCTCGTTCGTCGTACCGGTGGCGCGCACCGCCCAGCTTTCATTCTCGGGCGTGATCTGCAGCTCGCGCAGTTCCTTGGGCACGCGGAACTGTTCCTCGGCACTGCGCCGCACGCACACCACGATCTCGTTGCCGTTATTGTCGGTCGGGCAGCGCTCGTTGCCGAACAGCGTCAGCACACCGTTGACCGGCGCGTTGCGCGACACCTCGCCCGGCCCCGTCACCGGCTTCGGCTTGGTCGCACCGGGCAGCGCCACGCCCTGCACCGCCTGCGTCGCCGCCGCGGGTCCGGCGACCAGCACCAGCGCCAACAGCCATGCCTTGGTCATCACCACCCTCTCCCTCAGATCCGCTTCGCCGCGGCGATCGCCGCCTTGCAGCCCAACCGGATGAACCCATACAACACCGGATAGCCGAACGTCTCTTCCGCGCCGGATGCCAGCGCATGGTCGCGATGTTCCAGCTCCTCGGCCTGGAAATCGGCGATCGCCTCGGACAG
The DNA here is from genome assembly GCF_026540875.1 of Sphingomonas sp. GM_Shp_2. NCBI lineage: Bacteria > Pseudomonadati > Pseudomonadota > Alphaproteobacteria > Sphingomonadales > Sphingomonadaceae > Sphingomonas > Sphingomonas sp. GM_Shp_2. The sequence continues at coordinate 9,635 of NZ_JALNUQ010000052.1, read as the reverse complement.
TTCCGGATCGCTGTCCGCCAGCTGGTCGAGCTGCGCCTGGTAATGCTTGTCGATCTCGGTCTCGACCGCGGCGGTGCACGCCATCGCCGCATTCGGCCCGATCGCCGCGGTCACCGCGCCCAGGGCGAAGCCGGCCACGTCCCAAAAGGGCTGAAGTACCGTCGGCCGCACCCGCCGTTCGACGATCATCCGGTCGAAAAAGGCGCGGTGCCGCTCCTCCTGCTCCGCCATATGGTGGATCGCCCGCGACGACGGGTGCCGGTCGCCCAGCACGGCCAGCTGCCCCGCATAAATGCGGGTGGCGCCATATTCGCCGGCCTGATCGACCCGGATCATCGCCCGCGTCGTTTCGCGCCGGTCGCCCGGCATCCATCCCAAAGCGCTCATCGTGCCTTCCTCATCAGCACCAAGATGGTGGCCGCGCCCCCCAACGAGAAGAGGGCGTTGAACCCGGCCAGCGAGATGCCGGCCAACGTCCACTGCGCCACGTCGCAGCGGATGACCGGCGCACGCATGATCGCATCCAGCCGTTCGGCTGCGCTCGTGCCCCCCATCTGCACCGTGGAGGTGCAGGCGGTGAAGCCCTGCCACCAGCCATATTCCACCCCGGCATGCGCCACCCCGATCGCACCCGACACCGCGATCAGCAGCGCCGCCAGGATCACCAGCGACGCCCGGATGCTCCGCTGCTTCACGAAGAACGCCACAAAGGCCGGCACCAGTGCCGCATAATGGGGCCAGCGCTGCCAGTGGCACATCTCGCACGGGTACAGCCCGCCGATCAGTTGCGATGCCCATGCCCCCGCCAGCAGTGCCGCCGGTAGCAGGAACGCGATCCGGTTCGCCTGCCGTTCGCCTGCCGTCACCCGCCGCACCATCACTTCACCGGCGGCTTCGTCGCCGCGGCGACCTGTGTCGCCCCGCCCAGCCGCGCGATCGTCTTGAGCGCATAATAAAGCTGGAAATCCTCGATCCCCTGCTTCTTCAGGCTGTCGGGCGTCGCGGCGAAGCGCGGATCGGTCTTGGTATCCTCTTCCAGTATCTTGTCGTCGGCCTTCACCTCGTTGATCAGGTGGCGGCGCAGGTCGGCCTCCCGGAACACGGGGCGTGACTTGTAATCGGGATCGGAAATCTGCGGCACCGCCAGGTCGGGTTCGATCCCGCCCTCCTGCACCGACCGGCCGGACGGCGTGTAGTAGCGCGCCGTGGTCAGGCGCAGCGCCGTTTCGGGCCCCAGCGGCAGCAGCGTCTGCACCGACCCCTTGCCGAACGTCCGCTCGCCCATCACGATCGCGCGGTGATGATCCTGAAGCGCGCCCGCCACGATCTCGGAGGCGGAGGCCGTGCCCGAATTGGTCAGCACGATCACCGGCAGGCCATGGGCGTCATCGCCGGCCTTGGCATAATAACGCTCGATATCGCTCTTCTCGCGGCCGCGCTGCGACACGATCTCGCCACGCTCCAGAAACGCGTCGGACACCGCGATCGCCTGGGTCAGCAGGCCGCCGCCATTGTCGCGCAGATCGACGACGTAGCCGAGCGGGCGATGCCCCAGCGACTTGTCGATCGCCATGATCGCCGCGCGCGTATCCGCCCCGGTGTTCTCGGAAAAGGTGTTGATGTTGATATAACCGACATCGCCGCGCACTTCCCACTTCACCGGACGCTGCACGATCACCTCGCGCACCAGCGTCACCTCCAGCGGCTTGTCGCGTCCCGGCCGCACCAGCGTCAGCGCGATCTTGGTCCCCGGCTTGCCGCGCATCACGCCGATCGCCTCGTCCAGCGACTGGCCATAGATCAGCTTGCCGTCGATATGCGTGATATAGTCGCCGGACTTGATCCCGGCGCGCCCTGCCGGCGTATCCTCCTGCGGCGCGATCACCTTGACCGCGCCATCCTCCATCGAAACGGTCAGGCCGAGGCCGCCATAATTGCCCTCGGTCTGGATTTTCAGATTGTCGAAATCCAGCGCATCGACATAGCTGGAATGCGGGTCGAGCGCCGCCAGCATCCCCTGGATCGCGCCCTTTATCAGCGTCTTGTCATCGACCTTGTCGACATAGTCGGCCTTGACGCGGTTATACACCTCCAGGAACTGGTCGAACTCACGATAGGTACCGCTGTCGACGGCGGCCATCGCAGCGGTGGCGAGCGGCACCATGGCAAGCGTGCCGACGATCGCAGTGGCAGTAAGCAACGGACGGGGCATCGAGGGTCCTGAGCCTTGGAGGAATATGCCACATTAGCGGCAACCGCGCCGCCGATCAAAGCGATAGCGCGGCTGAATGGAGGCTGGCTGACGGGGGTGCGATGTGGCGGATGTGATTACAACAGTGGGAGGCTCTCCGGCCGTTACCTTATCTGGTATTCCGCCGCCCCAACGAGATGAAATGCCACTGTGCCAAGCCCCGTGGATACGAATACCGAGCGCTGTCCGGTGGACAGCGGATCGACCAGACAACCCCTGGAACAGCGCGCAGCGCTTGGACAAGGGTCCATGCCAATATTACGACAATGCCATCAGTCATACCGCTCGCTTCCTCAAATCTACTTTCCAAATGATGCAAGAGCAATCCGCAAATCCACCGCTTTGATAGCCAATTTCCCGCCTCTCTGCGGGTTTGTAACGGAAATGTCGCGCCGATCTTGATCCGTTACTGGACCGATGGTTCCACCTTGACCCATTAAGCTATCGGACTTTTGGCAGCGCATTTGCACCGCATAGACCTGCTGGAGCGCAAGATCCTGTATCCTGACACTATTCAATAGGCAGGATCTTATGTGGCGCTTCTGCCAATCGCACCACACACGAATCCCAGACGTAGACTCGGCGGGCGACATAGTGGCTGCCGAAAAAGGGGTTGTTGAAGGTGAAGGGCCTTCTCACCCACTGCATACGCTCCGGAAGGGAGATAGGGATTTTACCCCACCAGCGCCGCAATATCCATCGGCTGCCCCCGCCGTCGCAACTCCACCGATATGCGCGGCGTCTCGTCCCCGCCCGCACGGCCAAGCGGCGTCCCTGCCGTCACGCGCATACCCGGCCGTACCGCCAGCGCGCCCAATCCGGTGACCAGGCTCGTCCACCCCCCACCATGATCCAGGATCACGATATCGCCATAGCCGCGATAGCGCCGGGCATAGCGTACCACGCCGTCCGCCGGCGCCATCACCGTCGCCCGTGGCTCCGTGGCCAGGGTCAGTCCGCGTGCCCGCACCCCAGCGGAGGATAGCTCGCCGAACCCGCTGACCAGCCGCGCGTCGCGCACCGGCAACCGGTAGGTTCCGGGCTCCGGCACCGATCCCGTCACCCCCGGCGCCAATGGTCGCGCCAGGGGCACGGGCAGCGCAGCAAGATCGCTCGCCGTGGTTCGGGCCGCGCCATCCTGCGCCATGCGGTCGACCAAGTCGCGGGCCGCCTCGCCCATCGCCAGCGCGCGGTCCGCTTCGCCGATCGCGGTCTGGCCGATCGCCTCCGCCCGCGCGCGGTGACCGGCGGCGGTGTCCGCCAGTTCGCGGCGCGCCCCCTCCAGCTTGCGGCGCCCGGCGACCAGCGCCTGTGCCGCCACCTCGGCACGCGCACGCATCACCCGCGCCGCGGCGATGCCGCGCCGCACGGCTTCGGTCCGGGTGCGGATCGCCGGCAGGGTGCTGGCGAGTACCGCGCGGCCATGCACCAGATCGCTGACCGATCCCGGCTGCACCAGCGTCGCCGCCATCGGCCGCGCCGCCAGCCCCTGCATCGCCGCCAACAGGCGCGCGACCGGCGTCTGCGCATCCGCCAGCCGGGCCTCGCGCGCTTCGCGCAGACGATCGATCAACGCGACCCTCGCCTCGGCCGCGCGCACATCCGCCGCCGCCGCCTCGACCCGTGCCGCCATCGCCCGCTCGCGCACCTCGGCCCGCTCCGCCACGCCGCGCACCCGCGCCGCATCGGCCATCAACTGCACCGCCCGGTCCTGCGCCACCACCGCCGCCCGCTTCGCCGCCGCCAGCCGCCGCGCCTGCTCCGCCGCATCGGGCACCCGCGCCGCACCGCTCCCCGCCAGGATCAGCGCCAGCGAGAAACCGAACGCGACCCGCATGTCAGCCTTCGCGGTGATAGGGATGATTGGCCAGGATGCTGGTCGCGCGGAACAGTTGCTCGGCCAGCATCGCGCGCGCCATCAGGTGCGGCCATGTCGCGCGCCCGAACGATACCAACAGGTCGGCCTCGGCGCGCGCCGCATCGTCGAAGCCGTCCGCGGCGCCCAGCATGAAGCGCACCTCGCGCACGCCATCGTCACGCCAGCGACCCAGCCGCTCGGCAAAGGCCATGGAGGGCAGGTTCTCGCCCTTTTCGTCCAGCAGGATCAGCCGGCTCTGCCCTTCGCGCGGCGGCACGCGGCCGCCCGCATCGGGCAGTTCGGTGACGCGCGTCGGCCAGGCGATCCGCTTCAGATAGCGGTCGACCAGTTCCGCCTCGGGCGAACGTCCGATTCGCCCGCGTGCGACGATGTGCAGCAACACGGGCGGTGAAGCGTCAGGCCTGGGGGGCCGGCGTCGGGGCGGCCGCCGGCGCATCGCCGAACGCCCACATCCGCTCCAGATTGTAGAAGGTCCGGACCTCGGGCCTGAACAGATGCACGATCACGTCATTCGCATCGAGCAGCACCCAATCGGCGGTCTGCAGCCCCTCGATCCGTACGATCCGGCCGAATTCGGCCTTGATCTTCTCGGCCAGTTTCGTTGCCATCGATGCGACCTGCCGGGTCGAACGTCCGCTGGCGATCACCATATAGTCGGCGATCGAGGACTTGCCCGCCAGCGGGATCGAAACGGTCTCCACCGCCTGGTCGTCATCCAGCGAGGCGAGGATCAGGCGGTGCAGCGCCTCGACCTCTGCGGCGTCGGACGGCTTGGGCGATTGGGGGGAAGTGGCCAAGTTAGCTCCTGGGTTGGACGACGGCATGCTTACATTTTACGCACATGCCAGTCTGGATCGCGGGCGCGTACGCCCGTGGCGGAAATGGGGTCGGGGCGAAAGCGCAACAGCACAAGGGCCGGCCGTCTCCACGTCGTCCAGTTCGTCGCCTGGTCCGGGCGCCGTTCAAAGCGCCGGAACCAGCCCATGGCGGGTGCCGATTGGGCCGATGTAGTGTATCCCGGACGCGCGACAACCGCAATCGGGATTGCGCGGGCAATGGTGCGCCAATCGCGCCAGCGGTGAAACTGGGCAAGATTGTCGCTTCCCATCAGCCAGATGAAGCGGATGTCGGGGTATCGGCGGATCAGCTTGCGGATGGTGTCCACGGTGTAGCGCGTGCCCAGCCGGGTTTCGATCGCGCTTGCGCGGATGGGGGCGCGGCGTGCCATCCGGCGCGCCGATGCCAGGCGTGCGGCCAGCGGCGCCATGTCGGTTGCCCCCTCCTTCAACGGATTGCCGGGCGAGACCATCCACCACACTTCATCCAGCTTCAGCGCGCGGATCGCGTTCAGGCTGATGCCGCGATGCCCCTTGTGCGCCGGATTGAACGATCCGCCGAGCAGGCCAACATAACGCGGCCGGCTCACCCGCGGATCTGCCCGCTCCCGCGGCCGACCCATTTATATGTCGTCAGCCCCTCCAGCGCGACGGGCCCGCGCGCGTGCAGGCGCCCCGTCGCGATGCCGATCTCGGCGCCCAATCCGAACTCGCCGCCATCCGCGAACTGGGTGGAGGCATTCCACAGCACGATCGCGCTGTCGACCTGCGCCAGGAAGCGCTCCGCCACGTCCTGATCGTCGGCGACGATCGCATCGGTATGGCCAGAGGAATGTGCCCCGATATGCGCCAGCGCGCCGTCCAGCCCGTCGACCAGCGCGACGGACGCGATCGCGTCCAGATATTCGGTGTCCCAATCCTCGGGCGCGGCGGCGGCCACCTCGGGCACCAGCGTGCGAATGCGTCCGTCGCCCCGTACCTCGCATCCGCCCCCGCTAAGGACCCGTACCAGCCCCGCCACGTCGCGGTAATTGCGGTCGATCAACAGCGTTTCCATCGCGCCGCAGATTCCGGTGCGCCGCAACTTGGCATCGCGCACGATCCGGCCGGCCATGTTTTCGTCTGCCGATCCATCGACATAGACATGGTTGATGCCATCCAGATGCGCCAGTACCGGAACCCGCGCCTCGGCCTTCACCCGCGCCACCAGGCTCTTCCCCCCCCGCGGAATAATCAGGTCGATCGCGCCTTCCGCGGCGAGCATCGCGCCGACCGCGGCCCGGTCGGTGGTCGACACCAGTTGCACCACATCCGTCGGCAGGCCAGCTTCGGTAAGGCCGTTTGTGAAAGCCGCATGGATCGCCCGGTTGCTGTGCGCCGCTTCGGAACCGCCGCGCAGGATTGCGGCATTGCCGGACATCACCGCCAGCGCCGCGGCATCCGCCGTCACGTTCGGCCGACTTTCATAGATGATGCCCAGCACGCCCAGCGGCACGCGCACACGTGTGAGTTCGAGCCCGTTGGGGCGGGTGCGCGTGTCGATCACTTCACCCACCGGGTCAGGCAACGCCGCCACCGCCTCGATGGCATCCGCAATAGCCTCGATACGTCCGGCATCCAGTCGCAACCGGTCCTGCATCGCGCCGGACAGATCGTTGGCCACAGCCCGTGCCATATCCTCGGAATTGGCCAAAAGGATCCCAGCCAAATCCGCGCGTACGGCCTCGGCGGCTGCACGAAGGCCGTTTGCCTTGGCAGAAGTCGGCTGATGGGCGAGCGCCCTTGACGCGCGGCGCGCACGTGCCGCCATTGCAGCGATCATCTCGAACGGACTATCGATATCGGCCATGCGCCGCGGCTTATCATGCACCTATGCAGCACGCCACCATGCCCACGGACGTATCATGACACGAGATATGAGGAAGTGGGGAGCTTCTGTTGCTCGGTGCCCCCCGTACCGCCGGTGTCTGCTTCTGTTGCCCGGTGCAGCCCAACCGCGCTTTTGTCCGATGTAATTTAAACCGTGAGGTTCAAATTACGCGGCAATCGCAAGAGCCTCGTTATCGTTGGCACTTGTATATATGGGCCGTCACGGTGGTCCCATTCCGAACGAAAACAGCGCTTTTCAACACACGTCGATCCTGGTTCGGCCCCATCAGCGACGCTGGTCGCACGAAACTCGCCATGGCGAATCCCTTGCGTCAGCTGCGATGGTGGAGCCGCCGGGTACTGCCCCCGGGTCCGCTGCGTCTATTATACGCCGCAGTTTATCGCCATAGTCGGGTGAACCCGACGGGAGCGATATAGGGATCGGAGAAGCGGAGCGCAAATGCCTTTCGCTTGCCCCAATTTGGGTTCATGGGAAGCATCATGTTGACCCAGCGTTCCCGTTACGCGCTGCGTGCGATGCTGTTCCTGGCGCAAGCCCAACCGGGCTCCCCGCCCACCTCCATGACGCGGATCGCGGCGGAGGCGAACGTGCCGCGCAAGTTCCTTGAGCTGATCCTGGCGGATCTGCGTGGTGCGGGGCTGCTCGACAGCCATCGCGGCAAGATGGGCGGATATCGCCTGTCGCGCCCCGCGCACCTGATCTCTCTTGGCGACATCATTCGCATCATCGAGGGGCCGCTTGCGCTCGTTCCATGCGTCAGCCGCACCGCATATCGCCCATGCACCGATTGCAAATCGGAAGCAGACTGCGCGATCCGGCATGCGATGGCACGCGTGCGTGATGAAACCGCACGCATCCTGGACGGGACCAGTCTGGCCGACGCGACGGCGAAATCCCTCGCCGCTGCCTAACGGGGATCGGATGCAGCGGGCGGCGTCGACCGGCTGCGCAACTCGTCGCGGATTTCGCGCAACAGCACCACGTCGGCAGGATCGGCCGCCGGCGGCGCCGTTCCCTGCTTTTTCTCATGTTCGGCCAGCGCGACCAGCCGGTTGACGCTGCGTACCAGCATGAAGACGATGAAGGCCAGGATCACGAAGTTGATGACGACGGTGATGAACTCGCCATACCCCAGCAGCGGCACTCCCGCCGCCTTCAGCGCGGCATAGCTGTCCGGCGAACCGCGATAGCTGGCCGGAATCGGTCCGAGCCGAAAGAAGTAACTCGAAAAATCGAAACCGCCGAAGATCCAGCCGACGACCGGCATGATGACATCATCGGTCAGCGACTTGGTGATACCGCCAAACGCGCCACCGATGATAACGCCGACCGCCAGGTCGAGCACATTGCCGCGCGCGATAAAGGTCTGGAATTCCTTGAAGAGTCCCGCCATCGACGCTTGCTCCCTATTGCTGTGGGCAAGGTTAACCCTGGATAATGCTTTCGCCAAGCCTGCCGACTGTCCTATAGGAACGATACAGGTTCAGGAGACCCGTCGATGAAGTTTCGCGCCCCACTCGCCGTCATGGCCGCCGCGTCGCTGGCCGGTTGTGGCCTCAACAGCGTGCCGACCTCCGAGGAAAATGCCAAGGCCAAGTGGGCCGATGTGCAGGCCGCCTATCAACGCCGCGCAAGCCTCATCCCCAATCTGGAAGCGACGGTGAAGGGTGCTGCCGCATCCGAGCGGCAGATATTGACGGACGTGATCGCCGCGCGGGCACGGGCGACGCAGGTGCAGGTGACGGGGGATGAGCTGACCGACCCGGCGAAGATGGCACAGTTCCAGGCGGCGCAGGGTCAGTTGAACGGCTCGCTGGGGCGGTTGCTCGCCAATGTCGAGGCTTATCCCGAACTGAAGAGCCAGAACAATTTCGCGACCTTCATGGACCAGTTGGAAGGCACCGAAAACCGCATCAACATCGCGATTCTCGACTATAACAAGGCCGTGCAGGAGTATAACACGCGCATCCGTACCTTCCCCGATGCGGTCGGGGCGCGCGTGTTCTACGGAGCCAAGCCGATGGTACCCTATCAGGCAACCACGCCGGGTGCCGAGAACGCGCCCAAAGTGGATTTCGGCGGCTGATCGCGATGGTCCCGCTGCGCCGGCTGGCGATGCTGACAGGGCTGTGCCTCGTCGCCACGACGGCGCAGGCACAGACCTTTCCGAAGTTCAGCGGCCTGGTGGTCGACGCGGCGGATGTGCTGCCGCCCGCACAGGAAACACAGGTCCGGCAGCGGCTCGAAGCGCTTCAGCAGCAGACCGGGCGACAGCTCGTCGTGGCCACCATCCCCGACCTTCAAGGCTATCCGATCGAGGATTACGGCTACCGCCTGCTGCGCGCCTGGGGTGTCGGGCTGAAAGACGCCAATAACGGTGCGATCCTGCTGGTGGCGCCCGGTGAGCGCAAGGTTCGGGTCGAAGTGGGGTACGGTCTGGAGCCCGTTCTGACCGACGCGTTTTCCGGCAACGTCATCCGGCAGGACATCATTCCGCGCTTCAAGGCGGGGGACCTGCCCGGTGGTGTCGTGGCGGGGGCCGATGCACTGGCCGAACAGCTGGCACGTCCAGACGCGGAAGCAAAGGCAAAGGTGGCCGAGGCCGCCAGGACGTTCGATGCGGCGCAGCGCGGGCGGACGCGGGAGCAGGGCAACGTTCCCATCGGCCTGATCTTCTGGGGGATCATCGGCTTTGCCGTGCTGATGTCCTTTGTCGGTCGGCGCGGCGTGAGAGGCCGGCGATATCGCGGGGATAGCGGGATGATGCCGGTGATTCTG
>NZ_JALNUQ010000051.1:0-30596 GCF_026540875.1 Sphingomonas sp. GM_Shp_2 | reverse complement strand
GCTGGTGACGGCGCGCGGGTTGCATGAGGCCGCGGTGGCGCGGTTGGCGGCGCGGGGGGCCGGATAGGCCCGCCTGAATTGCAGTGACATGAGGGCCAACCCTTATCCGTTCGTCTCAAATTGCCGTCGAGTAGTCATCGAGTAGCGGCAAAGCCGCGTATCGAGATGAACAGGTCGGTGCGCGGGGCGGTACCTCGATACGCGCTCTCGATACGCTCCTGCGGAGCTACTCGATCTCTACTCGGCACGAACGGATCAGGTAAGGTCATCAGGCTCCAAACCGTAGCACTGCTGGGCTGCCCCTCACCCTCCCCCCGCTTCGCGCCGGGCCCCTCCAGCATCAGGTCGTCCATGCCCCCCGGCATGGACTAAACAGCGCGGGGCGCTGTTTACCTGATGCTCCCCAGCGGGGAGAGGGGATCGTGTTGGAGCCTGCTTGTCCGTAATGCGTTGATGGGGCGAGGAGAATGTCCATGGCCCAACAACCGATCAATCCCGGCGACGTCGCGCCCGAGGGGACGCCCGGCACCGGCGAGAATGTGTGTCCGCGCTGTGGGGGTAGTGGGACGATCGATGATGGCGACTGCCCGAACTGTGGCGGTACGGGCACGGTGGTGGAGGGGATCGGCGGAGCCTGACGGTCAGTTCGTGCCCTCGCCCTCCCGGTACTTCATCTCCAGAAAGCGGCCGCGGGTCGAGAGGCTGTCGAGGTCGGTCTGGGCGAGCCGGCCGGTCATGTCGGCGATTTCCTGTTCGATCAGGCGCAGGCCGTCGACCAGCTGCGCGTCCGGGGTGCGGCCGTTGCGCTCGACCCGGCGCAGCGTATCGGGAACGCGTTCGTAATCGCGGACAAAGGCGGGAAGCTGCTCGCCGATCAGGCGGCGGACCTCCTGCGCTTCCGCGCTGTCGTTGGAGACGGCGGCCAGTTGCGGCGACAGCGTATCGAGGCGCAGGCCGATGCGGTCGATCAGCGTCGCGGCAGGGGCGGGCAGCATCGGGCGCTGTGCCTCCAGCCAGCGTTCCGTCTGCGCCGGCAGCGCCTTGATATCGACCTGCGCCAGCTTGGCGGGGGAGGGCGCACGGCCGGCCGGCGCCAGCGCGATGCCCAGCGTCACGGCGACCATCAGGAACATCACCGCCAGCGCGCCGAACAGGCCGATACCGCCGGGCAGGATCAGCCCGGCGACGATCGCGGCGACGAGCAGCGCGGCATTGGCCAGCGCGATGGCGATCAGCCGGCGGAGCAGCGACGTCGCCTTGCGCCGCACGCGCCGCCCCGCGCCCCGATAATCCTGCGAGATGCGCGCCATGACCTCGCGCGCACGCTCGATCTGCGCATCGACTTCCTGGGAGCGGGGCGTGGGCATCGCGGCTTACAGCGCCTCCAGCTTGAACGACGACGTGCCGCCGCCGGGACCGGCAAGCCGGCCCTGCTGCGCGCCCTCGGCGCGGGCGATATAGCCCTTGGACTTCTCCACCTCCGAGCCGAGCGCGGTGACGGTGGTCTTCATCGAATCGAGCGCCTTCAGCTTGAAGGTGTCGATCGCGTCCATCGTGTCGTAGATGTTCTGGAAGGCGCGCTGCAGCGTTTCCAGCGGGATGGTGGACGCCGCCGCCTGTTCGTGGATCTGCGCGGTCTGGCTGCGCAGCAGCTTTCCGGTCGAATCGATGATGTTGGCGGTGGTGGAGTTGAGCGCGGTGATCTGGTCGAGCACCAGCTTCTGGTTGGCGAGCGCCTGCGCGACGGTGACCGCGGTGCGCAGCGCCGAGACGGTGGTGGTGGAGGCGCGGTCGACGCCCTTTACCAGCTCGACATTGTTCTTCTTGACCAGGTCGAGCGCCAGATAGCCCTGCACGGTGACCGCCATCTGGGTCAGCAGGTCCTGCGTGCGCTGGCGGGTGTAGAACAGCGCGGTCTCGCGGATCGCCTTGGCCTTGGCGGGATCGCTGTGGTCGAGATCGTTGGCGGTCTCCTCCAGCTTGCTGTCCATCGCCTTGGAAAGGTGGATCATCTGTTCCAGCCGGCCCATCGCCGCCCACAGATTGGCGCGCTCGGTATCGATCGCGGCATTGTCCATCAGCAGTTCGTCGCGACCCGAGGACAGGCTCTTCAGGATGGCGGCGATATGCGTCTGCGACGAGCGATAGCCGTCGAAATAATCGCGCATCTTGTTGCCGAAGGGCAGGATGCCGAGCAGCTTCTTGGGCGCGGACAGATTGCCCTGCCGGCCCGGGTCGAGGCTTTCGACCAGCCGGCGCAGCTCGGTCAGGTCCTTGCCGACGCCCGATTCCTGATCCATCGCGCGCACCGGGCGATCGAGGAAGCGGTTGGACTGGCCCGCGGCCTCGCGGATCTCCTTTTGCCCCATGGCGGTGATCGCATCGACGCGGCGGCCGAATTCGGGGCTGTTCACATCCTGCGCGACCAGATCGGCGACGAAGCCGTCGACGCGGGTGTCGAGCTGGCTGCGCGTCTTTTCATCGACGGGGACGAGCCCCGCGGCCTTGGCGGGTGCGACGCTGGGCACCGGATCGGGCGGGGTAAGCTTCAGCTCCTGCACGGTTTCGGGGGTCGTCGCCATTTGCTTTGCGTCTCCAGTGCCTTTGCGCAGAGTCTGGCGAGGAACGGCGCGCGCTTCAAGTGTATTGCTTCAATATATCGCCAGAGATCGTTCACCGCCCTTCCCGCGGGCGGGCATTTCGGCTATGGGCGCGCGCAACATCCCTTTTCCGAACAAGAGAACCTTATGAGCCTCCGCAACGTGGCGATCATCGCGCACGTCGACCACGGCAAGACGACGCTGGTCGATCAGTTGTTCCGCCAGTCGGGCACTTTCCGCGACAACCAGCGCGTCGAAGAGCGTGCGATGGATTCCAACGACCTCGAAAAAGAGCGTGGCATCACCATTCTGGCCAAGCCGACCTCGGTCGACTGGACCCCGCCGAATGGCGGCGAGAGCGTGCGGATCAACATCGTCGACACCCCCGGCCACGCCGATTTCGGCGGCGAGGTGGAGCGCATCCTGTCGATGGTCGACGGCGTCGTCCTCCTGGTCGATTCGTCGGAAGGCGCGATGCCGCAGACGAAGTTCGTGACCGGCAAGGCGCTGGCGCTGGGCCTGAAGCCGATCGTGGTGGTCAACAAGGTCGACCGCCCCGACGCGCGTATCCAGGAAGTGCTGGACGAGGTGTTCGACCTGTTCGTGTCGCTGGACGCCAATGACGAGCAGCTCGACTTCCCCGTGCTCTACGCCTCGGGCCGCAACGGCTATGCCTCGACCGACATGGACGCGCGCGAAGGCACGCTGATCCCGATGTTCGAGACGATCGTGAACCATGTGCCGCCGCCCAACCTGGACGTGGATGCGCCGTTCACCTTCCTCGTCACGCTGCTGGACCGCGACAACTTCCTGGGCCGCATCCTGACCGGCCGGGTCAATTCGGGCACGGTGAAGATCAACCAGCCGATCCATGCGCTCGATAACGACGGCAACATCGTCGAGACGGGTCGCGCCTCCAAGATCATGTCGTTCCGCGGGCTGGACCGCGTGCCGGTGGACGAGGCCAAGGCGGGCGACATTATCTCGCTGGCCGGCCTGACCGTGGCGACCGTGGCGAACACCATCGCCGACATCAGCGTGACCGAGGCGCTGCACGCGCAGCCGATCGATCCGCCGACGCTGTCGATGCGCTTTGCCGTGAACGACTCGCCGATGGCGGGCCGCGAGGGCAGCAAGGTGACGAGCCGCATGATCCGCGACCGCCTGTTCCGCGAGGCCGAATCGAACGTCGCGGTCAAGGTGACCGAGGCGGCCGACCGCGACAGCTACGAAGTCGCCGGGCGCGGCGAGCTTCAGCTCGGCGTGCTGATCGAGACGATGCGCCGCGAGGGCTTCGAGCTGGGCATCAGCCGTCCGCGCGTGCTGTTCGGCACCGACGAGGACGGCAAGCGGACCGAGCCGTATGAAACCGTCATCATCGACGTGGACGAGGAGCATTCGGGCACCGTCGTCGAGAAGATGAACCTGCGGAAGGCCGAGCTGACGGACATGCGTCCCTCGGTCGGCGGCAAGACGCGCATCACCTTCTCCGCGCCCAGCCGCGGCATGATCGGCTATCACGGCGAGTTCCTGTCGGACACGCGCGGCACCGGCATCATGAACCGGCTGTTCGAGCGTTACGGGCCGTACAAGGGCGTGATCGAGGGCCGCAAGAACGGCGTGCTGATCTCCAACGGTGCGGGCGAGGCGCAGTCCTATGCACTGGGGCCGCTGGAGGATCGCGGCATCCTGTTCGTCGGGCATGGCGAGGCGCTCTATGAGGGCATGATCATCGGCGAGAACGCCAAGACGGATGACCTGGAGGTCAATCCGATGAAGGCGAAGCAGCTGACGAACTTCCGCGCGAGCGGCGGCAAGGACGATGCGATCCGGCTGACCCCGCCCAAGAAGATGACGCTGGAACAGGCAATCGCCTATATCGACGACGACGAGATGGTGGAGGTGACGCCCAAGTCGATCCGCCTGCGCAAGCGCCATCTCGACCCGCACGAGCGCAAGCGCGCCGCGCGCTCGAAGGAAGCGGCATAAGGGTAAGGGGCCGGGCGGAAACGTCCGGCCTTTTTTTGTTCACGCGAAGACGCGAAGACGCGAAGAAGGTTCGGTTCACGCGGAGGCGCGGAGAGGATGCGTGAGCCGCAGGCTCCCTCCTCATCATCGACGCGGCATGTCTTCCGGTCGAGATGATCCGTAACGGTGATGCGGGATGCAATCTCTTTGCGGCTTCGCGTCTTCGCGTGAACCGGATTTTCCGAACCGCGCCTGATCCGCTAAAGGGCGGGGCATGACGCAGAAACCTCCGATCGGGCGCGATACGCGTCTGTGCATGTCGCTGTCTGCACGACCGGGCAATTATGGGTCGCGGTTCCACAACCGGCTCTATGAGCTGACCGGGCTGGATTATGTCTACAAGTCGTTCAGCACGACCGACCTGCCGGCGGCGATCGGCGGGATCCGCGCGCTGGGCGTTCGCGGTTGCGCGATTTCGATGCCGTTCAAGGAGGCGGTGATTTCGCTGATCGACGATCTGGCGCCGAGCGCGGCGGCGATCGACAGCGTGAACACGATCGTCAACGACGACGGACGTCTGACGGGCCACAACACCGACTACGGCGCGGTGCGCACGCTGATCGCCGATATCGATCCGGCGACGCCGTTCGTGCTGCGCGGATCGGGGGGCATGGCCAAGGCGGTAGCGGCGGCGTTTCGCGATGCGGGCTTCGCGCACGGCACGATCGTCGCGCGCAACGAGGAGGCAGGGCGCGGACTGGCCGCGCTATACGGCTTTGCCTGGCGCGGGGAAGCAGAGGGGGCGGCACCGATCCTGGTCAACGTCACGCCATTGGGGATGACCGGCGCCGATGCCGAGAGGCTGGCGTTTCCCGCGGCGATGATCGAACGGGCCGAGATCGCCTTCGACGTGGTGCAATATCCGCCCGAGACGCCCTTCCTGCGCGCCGCACGCGTGGCGGGCAAGCGGGTGATCATCGGTACCGAGGTGGCGACCCTGCAAGCGCTGGAGCAATTCGTGCTCTATACGGGTGTGCGGCCGACGGACGCGCAGGTGGACGAGGCGGCGGCGTTCGCGCGCGGCTAACCCGCCAGGCGCATCAGCATCTGCCATGCGGCATCGGTGACCGGCGAGACGGACAGGCGCGACTGGCGGAGCATCGCCATGTCGGCAAGTGCCGGTTCGGCCTTCATCGCGGCAAGCGTGACGGGGCGGGGCAGGGGGCGGACGGGTTCGACGCGGACGGACACCCAGCGCCCGTCGTCGCCGTCAGCCTGTGCCGCGCGGGCGATACGCGCGATCCCAACCGCCGCCTTGTCCTTGCCGCTGTGATAGATCAGCGCTTCGTCACCCGCCGCCATGGCGCGGAGATGCCCGGCGGCCGCGTTGTTGCGTACCCCGTCCCATTCGGTGCCGCCGTCGCGGACCAGATCGTCCCAGCCATAGCTGTCCGGCTCGGACTTCAGCAGCCAGTGACCCATCGCCTGAACCCCATCTAAACACTCTATTCCGCGACCATTCAGCCCGAAACCGGCATGACAGGCAACACGCTCGCACCTTTACGCGTTTTTGTCTCCAGCGGACCGGGCGTGTCAGTATCGGAGGTTCGAGATGATCCATGGATGGAAAAAGGCAGGGTTGGGACTGACGCTGGCCGCGACGGTCCTTGCCACGGCGGCGCCGGCGGATGCGCAGCGCTGGCGCGGGCGGGGCTATGGCGGCGGGTGGCATCACCGCGACCGCGGCGGCGATGTTGCCGCAGGCGCGCTGCTCGGCGGCATATTGGGACTGGGCGTCGGTGCGGCGATCGCGTCGAACAACCGCAATCGCTATTATGATCGCGGTTATTACGACCGGGGCTATTATGACCGCGGCTATTATGCGGATCGCGGTTACGCCTATGATCGCTATTACGCGCCACCGCCGCGCGCCTATTATCAGCCACGCTGCTGGAACGACTGGCGATGGGACCCTTATTGGGGCCGCAACGTCCGCGTCCGGATCTGCGACTGATACCCTTGGGCGGCGTCGGAGCGATCCGGCGCCGCTTTTGCTTGGCAAGCCGATGGGCCCGAGGCTAAGCGCGGGGCATGACCGATACGCCTCCCGATCGTCTTTCGACGAACCCCGACAGCCCCTATTTCGACCAGGACCTGCTCCAGCGCGGGGTCGGCATCCGCTTCAAGGGGCAGGAACGCCGCGACGTCGAGGAATATTCGATTTCCGAAGGCTGGATCCGCGTTGCGCTGGGCAAGAAGATGGACCGGCACGGCCGGCCGCTGACGATCAAGCTGACCGGCCCGGTGGAGGCCTGGATCGAGAATCCGGCTGCGGGTGACGCGGACGAGGGCGAGTAAGCGAGCGCGTTCGGGTGGGGGCGGCAAGCAGGGTTGCACTGCTGGGCGGCCCCTCACCCTCCCACGGCCTTAGGCCGCGGGCCCCTCCCTCTCCCCGAGGGGAGAGGGAGTAAGGTTCAGGCCGCTTCCAACGCCTCGCTGGCTTCCATCCAGCGGGTTTCGGCAGCCTCCAGCTGATCCTGCAGCGCCGCGCGGCGCTTCATCAGGTCCGACATCGTCAATTTGGCAAGCGCGGGTGTGGCGGTCGAGGGATCGAACATCGCGCGGTCGATCTCGGTCAGCTCTGCGGTGAGCTTCGCCGTTTCCGCCTCGGCTTCGCGGATCAGCTTCTTGCGGGCCTTTTCGGCTTCCTTATAGGCCGCCGACGCCTTGCGATCCGCCTTGTTGGCGGGCTTGGACTCGGCAGGCTTGCTGTCGCCGGACAGCACGAAGGCGATATAGTCGTCCAGCGTCCCGTCGAACTCACGCGCGGTGCCCTGATCGACCAGCACCAGCCGGTCGGCGGTCATCTCCAGCATGTGGCGATCGTGGCTGACCAGTACGACGGCGCCCTTATAGCCGTTCAGCGCCTGGACCAGCGCCTCGCGCGCATCGACGTCGAGGTGGTTGGTCGGCTCGTCGAGGATCAGCATGTGCGGGGCGTCCCGCGTGATGAGCGCCAGCGCGAGGCGGGCGCGCTCGCCGCCCGACAGCTTGCCGACCAGCGTCGTCGCCTTGTCGCCCGAAAAGCCGAAGCGACCGAGTTGCGCACGCACCGCCGCCGGGCTGGCACCGCGCATGGTGCGGGTCATGTGTTCGAGCGGCGTGTCCGTCGCGTCGAGCTCCTCCACCTGATACTGGGTGAAATAGCCGACGCGCATCTTGCCGGACGCGTTCATCTCGCCGTCCATCGGTGCCAGTTGCGCGGCGAGCAGGCGGGCGAGCGTCGTCTTGCCGTTGCCGTTGCGACCGAGCAGGGCGACGCGGTCGTCCGGATCGAGACGCAGGTTCAGCCGCTTCAGGATCGGGGTTTCGGCATAACCGACCGTCGCCATGTCGAGCGTGATGAGCGGCGGGCGCAGTTCGTCGGGATCGGGGAAGTCGAAGGACAGCGACGGGTCGTTCGCCAGTTCCGCGATCGGCTGCATCTTGGCGAGCATCTTCTGCCGGCTCTGCGCCTGCTTGGCGGTGGAGGCGCGGGCGGAGTTGCGCGCGATATAGTCCTGCAACTTGGCCCGCTGCACGTCTTGGTTCGCCTTGGCGGCGGCCAGTTGCGCCATGCGCTCGGCACGCTGCCGCTCGAACGAGTCGTAGCCGCCGACATACAGCGTCACCTTGCCGCCCTGCAGGTGCAGGATGTGATCGACGACGTTGTTGAGGAAGTCACGCTCGTGGCTGACCAGCAGGATCGTCGCGCGGTAGGATTTCAGGAAATCCTCCAGCCACATCACCGCTTCGAGATCGAGGTGGTTCGACGGCTCGTCGAGCAGCAGCACGTCGGGCGCGGAGAACAGCAAGGCGGCGAGCGCGACACGCATCTTCCACCCGCCCGAGAAGCTGTCGAGCGGGCGGCCCTGCATCTCCTCGTCGAAGCCGAGCCCCTTCAGGATCGTCGCGGCGCGCGCCGGGGCGGTATAGGCGTCGATCGCGATCAGCCGTTCGTAGATGTCGCCCAGCTTGTCCGGGTCGGTTTCCGTCTCGGACGCGACCATCAGCGTGGCGCGCTCGGTATCGGCCTCCAGCACCGTGTCGAAGGGGGTCGCGGTGCCCGAAGGTGCCTCCTGCGCGATATAGCCGAGGCGGCTGCCGCGCGGCATCTCGGCGGCACCCTCGTCCGCCTCCAACTGCCGGGCGATGACGCGGACGAGCGTCGACTTGCCGGCGCCGTTGCGGCCGATCAGGCCGACGCGGCTGCCGGGCGGGAGGGCGGCCGATGCGCGGTCGAGGATCGTGCGGCCGCCGAGCCGCACGGTGATGCCGTTGAGATTGAGCATGCGCGCGCCGTTAGCATTTTGCAGGCCCGGCGTCACGGGGGGTGCGGCAAGGCAAAAGGGGCCGGCCCATTGCTGGCCGACCCCCCTTTGGATGCCCTCAGGCGACGGAAGCCTTAGTGGACGAAGCGCGCCACCACGTCGCGGTAGGAGCGCGAGACCTTCACCTGCGCGCCCGAGTCGAGCACCAGGAAGCATTCACCGTTGGTGTGCGGCTTTACCTGCTTGACCAGATCGAGATTGACGATGGTCGAGCGGTGCACGCGCTGGAAGCGGCGCGGATCGAGCCGCTTTTCGAGGTCCTTCATCGTTTCGCGCAGAACCAGCGAATTGTCGCCGGTCTTGATGACCATGTAATCGCCGGCCGCCTCGATCAGTTCGATCGTGTCGACATCGACGCGGAAGATCTGGCCGCGATCCTTGATGTTGATGAGCTTTTCGAACCGGCTGGAGGCATGTTCGCCGCCGGGGCCGTCGGCGGTCAGGTCGGCCGCCGCCTCGGGGGCATGCTCGGCCAGCGCCTCCTTCAGCTTTTCGGTTTCGTTGGCACCGCGCTTTTCGGCCAGGCGCTGGCGGACGCGGTCGAGCGTGTCGCCGAGCCGCGATTCGTCCACTGGCTTCATCAGATAATCGACCGCCTGCGCCTCGAACGCGCGCAGCGCGTGATCGGAATAGGCGGTGCAGAAGACGAAGAGCGGCGGCTCTACCTCCATCAGCCCCTGGACGACCGAAAAGCCGTCGAAACCGGGCATCTGGATGTCGAGAAAGACGAGATCGGGCTTGTGCGTCTTGATCGCGCGGATCGCCTCGCGCCCGTTCATGCATTTCTCGATGATCTCGACGTCGTCGTGCGCCTGGAGGCGAAGCTCCAGTCCCTGGATCGCCAGGGGCTCGTCGTCGACGAGGATGGTACGGATGGTCATGCGGCCTCTCTATTCACAGTCTCGAGCTGGAACGGGATCTCGATATGGACCGAAAACCCGCCAGCGGGCGCGGAGCGCGTCTCGAAGCGGTGGTGCAGGCCATAAGCCTGCGCCAGCCGCTCCCGGATATTGGAGAGCCCCACACCGGTTGAAAGGCTTGGCGAATGCCGCACCTCGTGCAAGCCAGGACCGCTGTCCGATACGCCGATCTGCACCCATTGCCCGGCGAGCCGCACGCTGACCGCGATCTCGGCGCCTTCCTCCTGCGGAGTCACGGCATATTTGATCGCGTTTTCAACCAGCGGCTGGAGCAGTAGCGAGGGCAGGCGGGCGCGTTCGGCGCGGGGATCAATCTCGAAGCTGGGGCGCAAGCGCTCCTCGAAACGCATCTTCTCGATCTCCAGATACAGCTTCAGCGTTTCCACCTCCTGCGCGACGGTGACGTGGGCGGTCGGCTCGTTGGCGAGCGTGTAGCGCAGGAAGGACGACAGCCGGCTGAGCATCGCATTGGCCCGCTCGGTCTGTTTCAGCAGCACCAGCGTGGAGATGGAATTGAGCGTGTTGAACAGGAAATGCGGGTTCAACTGGTAGCGCAGCATCGCCAGTTGCGCGGACGACGCCTGCAGCTCCAGCGCGCGCATCTCGTCCATCTGGTCCTCGACGATCAGATAATAATTGATCGCGAAATAGAGTGCGGACCAGCCGGCCAGCACCACCAGGTTCAGGAACAGCGTGCCGAGCAGCAGGACCAGGGTGACGCCGGGCGTGGGTTTGGTGATGAACGAAAAGGAAAAGGCGTTGAGCGAGGCGTAGAGGAACGTCGCGGCGCTGAGCGTCGCCAGCGTCAGGAACACGCCCGCGATGCGCGGGATGCGCCGGTAATAGCCATAGAGCGTCGAGAGCAGCAGCGTGATGCAATAGCCCAGGATCGCCTCGATGATGACGGGGATGATCTTTTCGAGCGAGAAGCCGTTCGAGATCGCCACCACGCTGCGCAGGACGAGATAGCCGGTCCACCCGGCCGCCTGCAAAATCCAGAAGGCGCGCGCCTTGTTCTCGAAAAACGGCCGTGCGGACAGCGGCGGACGCGAAGGGGCAGCGAGCGAAGACGTGGCCATTGCAATGCCGGCTCTACACGCACCCGGGTGCCGGTGCAAAAACGGCGAAGGCCGCCGCTCCGGTCAAGGGAGCGACGGCCTTCGGTCAGGCGATGGTAACGCGGATCAGAAGGTGAAGCGCGCGCCGACGCGGATCGAGTAGAGCGACTGGTTCACATAGACCTGATCGGTCGGGGTCGTGAAGCTGGTCGTGCCACCGAGCGGCGAGTAGCGGTACTGGTTGCAGGCCTGGCCGGCATTGGCCGTGGTCTGCGCCGCCGTCGGCGCGGTACCGGTCGCAACCGGCGCCGTCAGACACTGCACCTGGGTGACCGCCGCGTTGTACGGGAAGGTGTACTCGCGCAGCTGGCCCCACTTCTTGTTGATGAAGTTGGTGAAGTTCTCGATGTCCGCAAAGACCTGGAGGCGCGAGCCGCCGAAGCCGGTCGGGATCTCCTGCGAGACGTGCAGGTCGAGACGGGTGAACCAGCGCGAGTTGAACGCGTTACGCGGCGCGACGCGGCCACGATACTTGCCCAGGCCCGATGCGTCGATGAACGCGTTGACCGCATTGGCGTATTCGACGCTGCTGTACGACACGAGCGGATCGTTCACGGTCGGCACGTACATCAGGTAACGGTTGCCGCCGGTGCCGGTCGCCGTGCTGCGGCCGGTGGTGCCGAAGATCGCCGAGCGCGGCGTACCGCCCGAGGGCTGATAGTCCTGGAAGGTGTAGCTGAACGGGTGACCGATACGGGTTTCGCCGAACAGGCCGATCTGCGTCTTGTAGTCGCCGAAGAAGGCATGGTCGAAGTTGACGCCGTACTTGAAGAAGTACTTCACCTGGTCGTTCGAGATGCCATAGGCGACGTTGTTCGGATCCACGAACGCACCGTTGCTGTAGTTCGAACCCGCCGTCGACGAGGTCGCCGGCGCCTGGTCCTTCACATCGGCATAGGTGAAGCTGCCGTTGATCGTCAGGCCGAGGTCCCACGCCTTTTCGAAGCGCGCGACCGCGATGTACGAACGGCCCCGCGTGGTGTTGGTCAGCAGGATGTCGGTGTTGGTGTTGGTGCTGGCCGCGCCGTCGATGATGTTCTGGTAACGCTGGCGACCGTCCGGGGTCAGCGAACCGGCGATCGGCTGCGAACGGATGTCGGTGAAGTACACCTGGTTGCGGACGCGCGAGTACAGGAAGTCGGCGCCGAAGATCCAGTTGTCGCCCAGCGGGCCCAGATCGGCGTTATACTCACCCGACAGCGTGGTGCGCCACTGCGACGGCACCTTGAAGTTCGGATCGAGCGCGTTGACCGTGGCGCTGGTGGCGATCGCCGCGTTGCCCAGTGTGGTGTTCACCGAACCCGGGATCGAGTTGCCGGTGACGCCGTTCAGCGCCGCATTGCCGACCGCGATCTGCGTTGCCGCGTCGGTGCCGCCGGGGAAGCCGTTATAGCCGGTCGCCGTACGGGTCAGCGACAGCGAGTTGGTCAGCACACCGGTGTTGGAGAAGCTGTTCGACACATAGACGTCGGGGGTGCCGCCGCCGAAGATGCCGCCGCCACCGCGGATCGAGAGCCGGCGGGCCGGCTTCCAGTCGAAGCCGATGCGCGGCTGGAAGAGGTTGAAGCCGGAGATGTTGGTGGTGTTGCCGGCGATCGTCTTGCGCTCGCCGTTGACGATCGCGCCGTTGGCGTAACGGGTCAGGTACGCGTTGCTGAGCACGGGGCGGTCATGCATCGCGTAGAGATCGTAGCGTGCGCCGTAGCTGAAGGTCAGCGTGGGGGTGACGCGCCAGTTGTCCATGACGCCGAACGTGTAGCTCTGGTAGCCGAAACGAGCGGCCGCCGCGTCCGGATTGAAGGCCGGCAGACCGTTATTGTCGCGGATCGCGTTGCCGTACTGGAAGGTGCTGGCGCGACGCGCTTCGAAGTCGGCGATCGAGTCGAAATAATAGGCGCCGGCGCTGTTCTGCAGGAACGAGTTGAAGACCGACACGTCCTGGATCTCGGTGAAGACGCGGACGTCATGGTCGTTCATCGTCAGGCGCGCCTGCAACAGGCCGCCCCAGGTCTCGGTATAGAGCTGGTTGGTCTGGCGCGAGCTGTCCGGGCCGAAGGCCACGACGGCATCGGTGCCGGACTGGCCAGCGCGGCCTTCGCAACCCGTCAGCGACCCTTGCGAGACGGGGTTGGTGCAAACGCGCATCTGCGCGAAACCACGGCCGAGCAGCGGCTCCTGGATACGCGTATAGTGCTTGTAGAAGCCGCGGGCTTCGGTCGAGAAGGTGTCGGTCCAGTCCGAGTTCAACTGCACCACGCCGGTGTGCAGGCGGTTGCCCTGCGTATAGGCGTTCGACGCCAGACCCAGGCCCGGGCTGCCGGTGGTGATCGTGCTGAAGGTGTTGTTCAGCAGCGTGATGCCGTCATCGGCATAGGTATAGGTCAGCGCCAGACGCTGCGTGTCGGAAAGGTTGGCGTCGATGCGCGCAACGACGCGGTCGTCCTTGTCGTTCAGGCTGCGCTGCACGCCGCCCGTATCATAGCCATAGATGCGCTGTGCGATATCCGAAACCTGGTCGACCTGTGCCTGGCTCAGATTGGGGATCGCGGTGCCGGCATTGTTGTCGACCGGGCCTTCCGGAATCGGACGGCCGCCGCGCAGACGCTCGCCCGCCACCATGAAGAACAGCTTGTCGCGGATGATCGGGCCCGACAGCTCGGCGCCGAAATTGTCGATCTTGAAGTTCGGCACCGCAGCGCGGCCATTGGGGATGCCGGGGCCGTTGCTGGTGCGCTTGCCGACGAACTCGTCGCCCGAGCGCGCATAGAAGCCGGTGCCATGGAAGTCGTTGGTGCCCGACTTCAGGATGATGTTGATCGCGCCGCCCTGGAAGTTGCCCTGGCGAACGTCATAGGGAGCGACCTGCGCCTGGAACTGGCCGATCGCGTCGAACGGAATCGGCGAGCGGCGGCTGGGCAGACCGTCGGCGTTCAGGCCGAAATTGTCGGTGATCGGTACACCGTCCACCGTGAAGCGGTTGTAGCGTGCGTTCTGGCCGGCGAAGGAGATGGCGCGACCGCCGGTCGGCGTGTCGTCCAGACGGGCAAACGGGTCACGACGCGACAGGTCGCGAATGTCGCGGTTGAGGCTGGCGATGTTGGCGATGTCGTCGGCGTTGAGGACGGTCGCCGGGCCCTGCGACACGGTGCGCGCATTGGGCAGGCGTGCGGCGCTGATGACGATCTCTTCGCCTTCACCCGCGTCGGCGGTCGCGGCGGCAGTCAGTTCGATCGGCAGTTCGAAGGACTGGGCGACCACGGTCTGGATGTCGGTAACCTGTGCACCCTGGTAACCGGCGGCAGCGACCGACACGGTGTAAGGGCCGCCGGGGCGCAGGCCGGTCGACGAGAAGCCGCCATTGGCGTCGGTCGTCGTGGTCGACGTGGTTCCGGTGGGAACGTTGACGATCGTCACGGTCGCGCCGGCGACGGGCGTGCCGCCTGCCGTCACGGTGCCGCGGATCGCGGACGTCGTTTCCTGTGCGGTGGCAGCCACCGGCATCACGAGCGCGACCGCGGCCACACCCAGGAACAAATTGGTTCGCATTGAATTATACCCCTTTGCGCAGCGCGCCGACCGGTGGTCTGAAGGACCGGTTAGGCGAGCCCCTGCCCATGGAGTATTGCGTTTCTGTTACAGTCGCTATGCCGCTGTAACACTCGCGGAATTCAGCCGTGTTGCGTTGCAAAAAAGCCACGAATTATGACCTTTTTGCGGCGGGTTTAACCTCGGTCAGCCGGTTGCCGCCACCAGCGCGTTCCATTCCGCCTCGTCGATGACCTTGATGCCTAAGTCGCTGGCTTTTTTCAGTTTCGATCCGGCGCCAGGGCCGGCGATCACCAGATCCGTCTTGGCGCTGACCGAGCCGGAGACGCGGGCGCCCAGCGCCTCGGCCTGCGCCTTGGCCTCGTCGCGCGACAGGGTCTCCAGCGTGCCCGTGAAGACCAGCGTCTTGCCGCTGACATCGGAGGTACGCGTCTGCCACACGACGTCGGCAGGCGTGACCTGCGTCAGCAGATCCTGCACCGCTTGCCTGTTATGCGGCTCCGCAAAGAAATCGACCAGTGCCAGGGCGACCTCGGGGCCGACCTGTTTGGTGTCGACCACGGCGGCGAGCGCTTTGGCGACGCGGGCGAGGTGCTTGTCGTCGGATTCGGCGAGGGCGGGGGGGATGGAGTCGCGCTCGGACTGGGCGCGGGCGATCATGTCGGTGAGGGCGGCCCAACTGGTCCAGCGACGGGCGAGGTCGCGGGCGGTCACTTCGCCGACGTGGCGGATGCCGAGCGCGAAGAGGAAGCGGTCGAGGGGCGGTGCGCGGCGGGCGTCGATCGCCGCGATCAGGTTGCGTGCGGATACCTCCGCCCAGCGCTCGCGGCCGAGAAGCACGTCCTCGGTCAGGCGGAAGATATCCGCGGGCGTCTGGATCAGGCCGTCTCGAAAGAACGCCTCGATCGTGGTGATCCCCATGCCGTCGATGTCGAGCGCGTGGCGCGAGACGAAATGGCGGAGCCGCTCGACGCGCTGCGCCGGACAGACAAGGCCGCCCGAACAGCGCCAGTCGACCTCGCCGGGCGCGCGCTCGGCCGCTGATCCGCATTCGGGGCAGTGGGTGGGAAAGGGCCAGGGCGCGCGTGCGTCGTCGCGCGACAGATTCTCGACGATCTGCGGAATGACGTCGCCGGCGCGTTGCAGGACGACGCGGTCGCCGGGATGCACGCCCAGCCGGCCGACCTCGTCCGCATTGTGCAGCGTCGCGTTGGTGACGACGACGCCGCCGACCGTCACCGGCTCCAGCCGCGCGACGGGGGTCAGCTTGCCGGTGCGGCCGACCTGGATATCGATCGCGTTCAGCGTGGTCTGCGCGCGTTCGGCGGGGAATTTATGTGCCAGCGCCCAGCGCGGGGCACGCGCGACCTGACCCAGTCGCTGCTGCCAGTCGAGCCGGTCGACCTTGTAGACGACGCCGTCGATGTCGAAGGGCAGGTCGGCACGCTTCGCCTCGATCATGCGATATCGGGCCAGGGCATCGTCCACCCCTTCGCACCGGGCAAAATCGTCGGCGACGGGAAAGCCCCAGGCGCGGATCGCCGCCACGACGCCGCTTTGCGTATCGGCGGGCATCGCGCTGACCTCGCCCCAGCCATGCGCCAGGAAGCGCAAAGGGCGGGTGGCGGTGACCGCGGCGTCCTTCTGGCGCAGCGATCCGGCGGCGGCATTGCGCGGGTTGGCGAACTGCCGCGCCTTTTCCGGGCTGTCCGCCTCGGCAAGCAGGCGGGCGTTGAGCGCGGCGAAATCGGCCTTGGCCATATAGACCTCGCCGCGCACCTCGAAAATGTCGGGCGCGTCGCCGTGGAAGGTGGCGGGGATGTCGGCGATGGTGCGGACATTGGCGGTGACGTCCTCGCCCGTGGTGCCGTCGCCGCGGGTGAGTGCCTGGACCAGCTGACCCCGCTCGTAGCGCAACGAGCAGGACAGGCCGTCGATCTTGGGTTCGGCGGTAAGCGTGACGGGCACGTCCTCCGCCAGCTTCAGATAGCGGCGGACGCGGGCGACGAACTCGGCGACCTCGTCATCGGCAAAGGCATTGTCCAGGCTCATCATCGGCCGGGCATGCGCGACCTTGGCGAGATGGCCGGCCGGCGCGGCGCCGACCCGGCGACTGGGCGAGTCGGCGCGCACCAGATGCGGAAAGGCAGCCTCCAGCGCGGCATTGCGACGGACCAATGCATCATAGTCGGCGTCGGAAATCTCCGGCGCGTCGTCGGTATGATAGAGCCGGTTGTGATGCGCGATCGTCTGGCTGAGCGATTCGAGCTCGGCGGCGGCCTGAAGATCGGTGGTGGGGAGGGGGGCTTTGGTCACGGATCGGTTGCTAGGCCAGTCGGTGCCCGGCGATCAAGCCGCCAGCCCATCCAGCCAGCCCCATCAACAGGTTCAGGCCGTCTCCAGCAGCCGTTCGGCCTGGGCGCGTGCCTCATCGGTGATCGTCGCGCCGGACAGCATGCGGGCGATCTCCTCGCGCCGTTCGGCATCCGACAAGGCCCGCACGCCGGTGCGCGTCACCGTGCCGTCATGTGACTTGGCGATTAGCAGATGCGCCGCGCCACGCGCGGCCACCTGCGGGCTGTGGGTGACGACCAGCAACTGGGTGCGCGTCGCCAGCCGGTGCAGCCGCTCACCGATCGCAGAGGCGACCGCGCCGCCGACGCCGCGGTCGATCTCGTCAAAGACCATCGTTGCAGCTCCCCCCTCCTCGGCCAGAGCGACCTTCAGCGCGAGGATGAAGCGCGACAATTCGCCGCCGCTGGCGATCTTAACCAGGGGTGCGAAGGGCGCGCCGGGGTTGGTCGCAATCTCGAATTCCACGCGGTCCTTGCCGGCTCCGGACCAGCCGCTTTCCTCCAGCGCCACGACGACGGTGCGGAAACGGGCGGCGTCCAGCTTCAGCGGGGCCAACTCGCCCTTCACTGCGGCGTCGAGGCGCTGGGCGGCGGCATGGCGTTGCTTGGACAGGGCAGCGGCGGCGCTGTCATAGGCGGTGCGGGCGGACCGGGCGCGCTTTTCCAGCTTGGCGATGCCGCCTTCGCCCGCCTCCAGCCGCTCCAGACGGCCGCGCAGATCGTCGGCAAGTGCTGCCAGGTCGTCGGGCTGGACCCGGTGCTTGCGCGCCATGCCGCGCAGTTCGAACAGCCGCGCCTCGTCATCCTCCAGCGCGCGGGGATCATAGGCGAGCGACAGGCGCGCCTCGGCCAATCTTTCCTCGGCCACCGACGCCTCGATCACCGCGCGGTCGACCGCGGCCAGCGCGTCGCCCAGCGCCGGGTGATCCTCGGCAATGCGCTCCAACACGCGGGCGGCCTGACGCAGGCGGGCAAGGCCGCCGTCCGATCCTTCCAGATATTCGTCAATCGCCGCCAGTTCGCCGGCGATCTTTTCGGAACGCTGCATGGTGCGACGCTTGTCGGCCAGCGCCTCCTCCTCACCGGGCTCGGGGGCAAGCTTGGTCAGCTCGGCAACCGCATGTTCCAGCCATTCGCGGTCGCGCGCCGCGGTCTCGATCTCGGCACGGGCGGCGTCCAGTTCGGCCTCTGCCGCGCGCCATGTCCGCCAGGCGGTGGCGGCGGCGCCGGTATCGATGCGGGCGAAGCTGTCGAGCAGCGCACGGTGGCCGCGGGGATTGAGCAGGCCGCGATCGTCATGCTGGCCGTGCACCTCGACCAGAAAGGGCGCCATTTCGCGTAGCAGGGCGGCCGACGCCGGCTGGTCGTTGACGAAGCCGCGGCTGCCGCCATCGGCCTTGACGAGGCGGCGGACGAACAGCGGCTCGCCAAGTTCGATCTCGACCCCGGCATCGTCAAGGATCGAGGCGAGGCGGCTGCCGGGCACCGGGGGCTCGAAGGTGGCGGTCACCACCGCCTGCGCCGCGCCGTGGCGGACCAGCCCGCTGTCGCCGCGGCCACCCAGCGCAAGGCCCAGCGCATCGAGCAGGATCGACTTGCCCGCACCGGTTTCCCCGGTCAGCACGCCCAGGCCGAAGCCGAAATCAAGATCGAGCGCCTCGATCAATACCACGTCGCGGATGGACAGCGCAGTCAGCATGATGCGCGATATAGGCGGTTTTCGCGGCCGCCGTTATCCCTTTTGCGCATCCATGGTCACGATTTGTTCGGGGTGGCGCCGAAGCGGGGGTGCGTCGTCCTGAGCCGTTCGTGTCGAGTAGAGATCGAGTAGCTCCGCTGGAGCGTATCGAGAACTCGTATCGAGACGGTGTCACACGCGGCGGCGTGTCTCTCAATACGTCGTCTCGATACGCGGCTTTGCCGCTACTCGACGACTACTCGAGACGAACGGGAGGGTGGACCGATCCGAGACGACGGGGGTGGGGATCAATCCGGGACGAGCGGTGGGAGATCGCCCGGACGTCACCCTTCCGAGATACGGCCCCGCCCCGGCCGGGCGGCGGGGGTGGGGCTGTCGATCAGGTCGATCAGTTGGTGCGGCCGCCGGTATTGGGGCTGCTGTTCGGGCCGACGGTGGAGGGCTGGGTGGCCGGGCCGGTGGTCGGCGTGCCGCTGCCGCTTTCGCCGGGCAGGCCGGTGTTGACCGATCCGGGCGTGCCGTCCGGCACCACCGGCTGGCCGGGGGCGACCGGCGGGAGCGGCTTGGCGGGATGCTGCTCCATCAGGCGATAGGCGCGCTTGTACCAGTCGGAACCCGGATAGTTCCTGCCCAGCACGGCCGCGGAGCGCTGTGCCTCGTTCGGGACGCCGAGCGCCAGATAGGTTTCGGTCAGGCGCATCAGCGCCTCTGGCGCGTGCGTCGTCTGATACTGGTCGATCACGGTGCGGAAGCGCATGGAGGCAGCGAGCCACTGGCCGCGCCCCTCGTAGAAGCGGCCAATTTCCATTTCCTTGCCGGCGAGATGGTCGTTGACGAGATCGACCTTCAGGCGGGCATCGGCCGCATAGCGCGTGTTGGGATAACGGCGCATCAGTTCGCCCAGCGCATCGAGCGCCTGACGGGTGATCTTCTGATCGCGGGTCACGTCGGTGATCTGCTCGTAATAGCTGAGCGCGATCAGGTAATAGGCATAAGGCGCGTCGCGGTTGCCGGGGTGAACCGACAGGAAGCGCTGCGCCGACTGGATCGCCTGCGTGTAATCGCGCGACAGATAATAGCTGAACGCGCTCATCAACTGCGCGCGGCGGGCCCAGATCGAATAAGGATGCTGACGCTCCACCTCGTCGAAGAGCAGCGCCGCTTCCTTGAAGCGTCCCTGGTCCAGCCGATTCTTGGCGGTGGTGTAGAGCGTGCCGACGTCGCGCGCGACATAGGGCAGGTCGGTGCGGGCACGGTTGCGCGCGCAACCGGCGATGGGAAGGGCCAGGGCGGCGATCAGCGCCAGCGACAGCGCTCGGGACTGGGGGATACGCATTGCGGGGATTTCCTTAGCCGAGCGTTGGCGAGCCGAACAGTCCCCTTGCATGACCGCGGGATCAGGGCAATGCGGGGCCACGTTCCTATCGTCTACCCGCAAAGGATGTTCGCCATGCCGGCTACGCTGCTCCACACCCACCGCGTCGAAAAGCCCTGGGGTCGCCATAGCTTGTACCCCGGTTTCGAGGACGCGCCCGAAGGCGGCGCGCCGATCGGCGAGGTGTGGTTCCAGGAGCCGGGCGACACGACGCCTGATCTGCTGATCAAATATCTGTTCACCAGCGAGAAGCTGTCGGTGCAGGTCCACCCGGACGACGCGCAGGCACAGGCGCGCGGCCTGCCGCGCGGCAAGGACGAGTGCTGGACGATCCTGGCGGCACAGCCCGATTCGACGATCGCGCTCGGCCCCAAGCAGCCGATCAGCAAGGACCAGCTCCGCGCCGACGCGCAGGACGGGTCGATCGAGCAGGATCTGGACTGGGTGCCGGTCAAGGCGGGCGATTTCTACTATGCGCCGTCGGGCACGGTGCATGCGATCGGCGGCGGGCTGACCCTGATCGAGGTGCAGCAGAATTCGGAAACCACCTACCGCCTGTACGATTATGGCAGCGAGCGCGAACTGCACCTGACCGACGGCGTCGAGGTCGCGCATCTGGAGCCGTACCAGCCGATCACCTCGCCCGGCCCGGTGGGCGAGGGGCGCACCATCCTGGTCGAAGGGCCGAAATTCGTGCTGGAGCGCTGGTCCGCGGGCGAACACGCGGTGACGCTGCCCGAAGGGCGGACCGGCTGGCTGGTGCCGATCACCGGCGCGGGCGAAGTCGCGGGCGTCGCGTTCTCCGCCGGTCAGTGCGTGACGGTGACGGGGAGCGAGACGGTGTCGCTGGGTGAGGGCGGCGATGCGCTGTTCGCCTATCCGGGCACCACGCGGCTGTAATCGGGCGGCATCGGCCCTCCCGACAAGGGGAGGGCCGGTGACCGGTCAGAACAGGCCGGGCACCTCGCGTTGCGGGGTCGTCGGCCGGGTCGGGGTCAGCAGGCGGTAGGACGAGGCCGGGAGGCTTCGTGCCGCGGCATTGCCCGAGGTATTGATCGGCGTGCAGGTGCGGCCGGCCAGGAAATTGAGCGCCGCGCGCAGCGAAGCCTCCTGCGGATCGCCAAGCGGACGGGACAGGTCGTCCCCGGCGTGGCAGCTTGCCTTCACGAAGCCCGCGAGCCCGGTGTAATATTCCCCCTGGCGGTCGGCATTCTGCGTCGCCAGCGCGACCACGCGCAGGCGATCGTCGCACTCGGGACGGTCCAGCGGGATCTGTCCCACCGGCTTGCCATAGGTGTTCGTCCCGATCAGCGCGGCATTCGCGCGGAAATAGGGGATCGCGGCATTGATCACCAGTTCGCTGGCCGAGGCCGTGCCGCCGGTGCCGATAAAGGCGATGCGGGTGGGTGCGATCGACTCGGGCTGTGGCTGGAACAGGCGCGTGGTGTTGCGGCTCGCCTTGTCGGGGCGGAAGCTGGTGTAGCTTTGCACCTCGCTCGACTGGCGGGCGCCGCCCAGCAGGTCGCTGAACAGTTCCGCGGTGTCGATCAGGCCACCGCCATTGTAGCGCAGGTCGATCACCACGTCGGTGACCCCCTGCTGCTTGAACGTCGCAAAGGCGGCGCGCAGTTGCGGGTCGGCGGTGTTGATGAAGGTCCGCAGGTTCAGATAGCCGACGCGCCGTCCCTCATCGTTGATGATCTGCGTGCCATAACGCGGCGATACCGGCTGCAGCGCGAAATCGGTCTTGGTCACGCTGATGTCGCGGGTGGTGCCGTTGGCGGCGATGCGCAGCACGCGCATCGTGCCGGCGGTATCGGGGCCGAGTGCATCCTCCAGCCCGGTCTGCCGGTTGGCGGTGACGATATCCCGGATGCTGCGCACATTGCCGGTGGTGGTGCCGATGCCGACCAGTTCCGCACCGCGGTCGATACCGGCAGCCAGGCCCGGTCCGCCCTCGAACGCCTCGGCGATCATCAGGCGCGTCTGGCTGGCGTCCAGCGTGAAGCGCAGGCCGAAGCCGGCACTGGCGCCCGACTGGTAATAGGCATTTTCTTCGCGAATCGAGGTGATGTGGGTGAAGTAGCGATCCTTGCTCTGGCCGCGTGCGGTGGCGGTCAAGGCATCGATATAGCCATCGATGGTGGTGTAGGCGCCCTGGTTCAGATTGGTCGGCAG
The DNA here is from genome assembly GCF_026540875.1 of Sphingomonas sp. GM_Shp_2. Classification (NCBI taxonomy): domain Bacteria; kingdom Pseudomonadati; phylum Pseudomonadota; class Alphaproteobacteria; order Sphingomonadales; family Sphingomonadaceae; genus Sphingomonas; species Sphingomonas sp. GM_Shp_2. The sequence continues at coordinate 8,468 of NZ_JALNUQ010000051.1, read as the reverse complement.
CGTTTCCGGAAACAGATACCATTCGCGCAACTGCTGCGCGACCCATTCCTGACGCGCCGCCAGCGAGCAGCCGTTGACGGTCGTGCCCGTGGCAGCGCCGCCGCTGGATATACCGGCGCCGCTGCCGCCGTCATCACCGCCACAGGCCGACAGCATGGCGGCGATCGCGATCGCCGCACCCGATTTCCGAAACTTCATGCAACATATCCCCCGTATGTTGCGGACCACGATATGGCCGCGACCGCATTTTGTCAGGTGCAAACTTGCCCACCCGTGAACGGCCCTACGGCAGGCGCGGTTAATGCTTTGGCGTTAGGATGACGGCGATGCTGCACGTCCTGACCCTGTCTTCGCTGTTTCCCGACGCGACCCGGCCGAATTTCGGCATCTTCGTGGAGCGGCAGACGGCCGGGCTGGCGCGGCGAGAGGGCGTGGCGGTGACCGCCGTCGCGCCGATCGGCCTGCCGGTGTGGCCGCTGCGCCGGGGCGCGCGCTTTGCCGCGATGGCGGCCTTGCCATGTGAGGAGACCTGGCGGGGGCTGAAGGTGTACCGGCCGCGCTTCACCACCGTGCCCGGGACCAAGGGACGCTGGCACGTTCGCGCCCTGGTCGCGGCGTTGATCCCGCTGCTCGACCGGCTCCACGGCGAAATGCCGTTCGATGTCATCGACGCATCCTTCTTCTTTCCCGACGGGCCGGCGGCCGTGGCGCTCGGGCGTCGCTACGGCGTGCCGGTGTCGATCAAGGCGCGGGGGGCCGACATCCACCTGTGGGGTCGCGGGGGGGCGACCGCCGGGCAGGTGCTGGCCGCGGCGCGAGGGGCGGACGGCATGCTGGCGGTCAGCGGGGCGATGCGCGACGACATGATCGCGCTGGGCATGCCGGGTGAGCGGATCGCGGTGCATCATACCGGAATCGATCATGACCGCTTCCGCCCGCAGGATCGCAGCGAGGCGAAGCGGGCGGCGGGGGTGGTCGGGCCGCTTGTCGTGTCGCTGGGGGCGCTGATCCCGCGCAAGGGGCATGACATCGTGCTGGATGCGGCGGCGCGACTGCCCGGCGTCAATGTGTGGATCGCGGGCGAGGGGCCGGAGCGCGCCAGCCTGACCGCGCGGATCGCTTCACTTGGGATCGGCGACCGGGCAAGGTTGCTGGGCGGCGTGGCGCATGACGACATGCCGCGCCTGCTGGCGATGGCGGATGTGATGGCGCTTGCCTCTTCCTCCGAAGGGCTGGCCAATGCCTGGGTGGAGGCGCTGGCCTGTGGCACGCCGATCGTCATTACCGGGGCCGGCGGGGCGGGGGAGGTGGTGACCGGGCCCACCGCCGGCCGGATCGTCGCGCGCGATGCCGCGGCCTTTGCGGCGGGGATCGCCGCGGTGCTGGCCGATGTGCCCGATCCCGCCGCGGTGCGCGCCAGTGTCGAGGGCTTCGGCTGGGACACCAATGCCGCGACGCTGCACGCGCATCTGGCCGGACTGGTGGCGCGGCGTCAGGCGTCCAGCGGGTAGAGCGCGGCGCCGATCTGGCGACCCTCGCCGCGCAGCACGCCCCAGTCGCGCGCGGCGGTGCGGCTGTTCAGCACCTCCACGCCGATGTTGCGGTCCTCCAGCGCGCGGACCAGCGCCTGGGGCGGTCGGCGTAGCGTCGCGCCGGTGCCGATCAGGATGAATTCGGGGCGTTCCGCGATCAGCCCCGCCAGCGCCTCGACCGTCAGCGCATCGAGCGGCGGCGGCGCCCAGTCCTCGTGCCAGTCCGGGCTGAGGAGCAGCGCCGGATAGGCGATCTCGCCCACCCGGAAGCCGTTGCCGGAGAAACCGGCCACGATCGGGCCGGGCGCCAGCGGGTCACGGGTGACGCGCATCAGCGTTCCCGCGGGGTGATGCGCTCCGCCTCCGGCACGGGGCGCTTGTCGGTGGTGCCCGGCTTTTCGCGGTTCGGCTCGGCGCGCAGGCCCAGCGTGATGAGCAGCGAGGACGAGACGTAGATCGACGAATAGGTGCCGACCACGATGCCCAGGATCATCGCCGCAGTGAAGCCGCGCAGCACATGGCCGCCCAGCATCAACAGCGCGAACAGCGCCAGCAGGATGGTGACCGAGGTCATCACCGTGCGGGGCAGCGTTTCGTTGACCGACAGGTTGATGATGTCGCGCATCTCCATCTTGCGATAGCGGCGCATATTCTCGCGGATGCGATCGTCGATCACGATCTTGTCGTTGATCGAATAGCCGATGATGGTCAGGAAGGCGGCGATGATCGTCAGGTCGAGTTCGAACTGCGTGATCGCGAAGAAGCCCAGCGTGACGAGCAGATCGTGGACGATGGCCACGATCGTCGAGATGCCGAACTGCCATTCGAAGCGGAAGATGGCGAACAGGCCGATGCCCAGCACCGCCAGCACGACCGCGAGCAGGCCGTTGCGGATCAGCTCGCCGGACACCTTGCCCGACACGGTGTCGTAGCGCGAGAAGGTGGCGCCGGGGAACGCCTTGCCCACGGCGGCTTCCACCTTGCGGACGACGGCGTTGGTCGCACCCTCATCGGTGGAGGAGGGGACGGGCAGGCGAATGGTGACGGTGCGACCGTCGCCCACCGCCTGCAGGTTCGCCTCGCCCACGCCCAGGTCGTCTACCACCGTGCGCAGCCGGTCCATCGACGGCTTGGTGGGGAAGCTTTCCTCGATCATCAGCCCGCCGACGAAATCGACGCCCAGATTGAGGCCCTTGGCGAAGGTGACGCCGACCGCGAGCACGGTCAGCAACAGGGTGAGGCCGAACGCCCAGCCGCGCAGGCGGACGAAATCGATGTTGGTATCGTCGCGGACGAGTTTCAGGAGACGCATGGGTTCTTCTCCCGCCTCAAATGTTGATCGTCTTGGGCTTGGTGCGGCGGAGCCACAAAGCCACAAGCATGCGGGTGAAGGTGACGGCGGTGAACACGCTGGTGACGATGCCGATCAGCAGCACGACCGCGAAGCCCTTGACCGGGCCGGAGCCCAGCATCAGCATGATGACGCCCGAGATGGCATGGGTCGTGTTCGCCTCGAAGATCGTGCGGCTGGCCTCCTTGTAGCCCAGCTCGACGGCCTGCACGACGTTGCGCCCGCGTCGTCGTTCCTCGCGAATACGCTCGTTGATCAGCACGTTGGCGTCGACCGCGGTGCCGATGGTCAACACAAAGCCGGCAATGCCGGGCAGGGTCAGTGTCGCGCCGATCATCGCCATCACCGCCAGGATGATGAGGACGTTGATGACCACCGCCAGGTTCGCATAGAAACCGAAGCGACCATAGGTCACCAGCATGAAGATGACGACCGCGACCACCGCGACGATCGAGGCGAGCACGCCCGCGCGGATCGAATCGTTGCCCAGTTCGGCGCCGACGGTGCGCTCCTCGATCACCTTGAGCGCGATCGGCAGCTTGCCCGAACGCAGCGCGATGGCGAGCTCGTTCGCGGTCTGCACGGTGAAATTGCCCGAGATCGACGCGCGACCACCCAGGATCGGCTCGTTGATGTTGGGCGCGGAAATCACCTTGTTGTCGAGGATGATCGCGAACGGCTTGTTCACGTTCTCCTGCGTCACGCGGGCGAACTTGCGGCCGCCCTGGCTGTCGAAGGTGATCGCCACCTGCGGCGCGTTGGTCTGCTGGTCGAAGGTCTGTTGCGCATCGACCAACTGGTCGCCGGAGATGATGACTGGCCGCGTCACTGCGATCACCGGCACGCCCAGCGGATTGTCGGGATAGGGCAGGATCTGGCTGCCCGGAGGCGCATTGCCCTTGAGCAGTTCGGCCGGGTTCGCGGTCGTGTCGACCAGCTTGAACTCCAGCCGCGCGGTCTTGCCGAGCAGGTCCTTCAGCGCCTGCGGGTCCTGAAGACCCGGCACCTGCACGACGATGCGGTTGGCGCCCTGACGCACGATCGTCGGTTCGCGCGTGCCCAGTTCGTCGATACGGCGACGCACGACCTCGGTCGCGTCGCCCATCGCGGTGTTGACCGCCTGGTTGAGCCCGGCCTGGGTCGGCTTCAGCACGAAGCGGCTGGTGTCGACGACCTGGATATCCCACTCACGCTGGCCGGTCATGCCCGCCCCGCCGCCGGTGATCGCCAGCAGGCGCTCGCGCGCGGCATCGACCTGAGACGCATCGCGCAGCATGAAGCTGAGCTGCCCGCCGCGCGTCGAGATGTCGCCGATCGCGATGCGCGGATTCTGGCGGCGCATCTCGGTCGCCACCTGGTCCCGCATCGTCTCCAGCCGCGAATTGGCCAGATCCTGCGTGTCCGCCTCCAGCAGCAGATAGCTGCCGCCGGCCAGGTCGAGTCCGAAATTGACCTTCGGATGCGGGAACGCGCCCCACCCGTTGGTGATGCGCTCGGGCAGGAAGCTCGGAATGGAAAGCGCACACAGGACCGCGATCAGGGCGACGATCGAGGCGACCTTCCAGCGGGGGAAGTCCAGCATGGGATCAGTCGTTCGCGGGCTTGGCGAGCGGATTCGCGACGTCGGTCAGCGTCGCCTTGACCACGCGGACGCGGACATTGGGGGCGATCTCCACCTCGACCAGCTTGTCCTCGACGCGGGTCACCCGGCCGACGATGCCGCCGGCGGTGGTGACCGAATCGCCCTTCTTCACGCCCTCCACGGCCGCCTGAAGCTGCTTCATCCGGCGCTGCTGCGGGCGGATCATCAGGAAATAGAAGACGACGAAGACGAGGAGCAGCGGCGCGAGGCTGAGGAACGAGGCGAACCCGCCCGGTGACGCGGCGCCGGCGGCGCCCTGTGCAAATGCGGTGGAAATGAACATCGGACCCGTTCGTGACTGGTGGGCATGGACGTCGCGAAACGGCCAGGCGATTAAGCGGTGCCCGCTACCATTGCCGGGGCGAACGCGCAATGGACGGCCGCGTAAGCGGGGCATCCCGGCGACGGTTGCAGCGATCCCACACGCTTGGGGCTTGCGTTGCACGCAAACTGGGCCTAGAGGCGCCGGCTCTGGTCGGGGCGTAGCGCAGCCTGGTAGCGCATCACACTGGGGGTGTGGGGGTCGCAGGTTCGAATCCTGTCGCCCCGACCAATCTTACACCGTCACCGCAGCGACGATCGCGCGGCACGGTCGCCAGGGTCCGAGGACCCCGGCTTTCCCATTGATTACGATGTCTTGTCGCGTCCGACTTCGCTCTGGCAGGGTGGCGTGGCGCCTGCGAACTCGGCGAAGCTGCCGAAATGGCCGGCTGCGTCCAGTTGCCCGCTCAGGCTCGGCTTGCGCTTCGTTTCCCAGACATAGGACTTGCTGTTGTCGAAGTCGGGGATCGCTGCGTTCAGGGCGGCGGCATCGGCGGCGCTGATTTCCGGCACGTCGACACGGTAGCTGCGCACCATCCGCGCGGTTTGCCCATCGAACGACGCGATCCGCCAATAGGCGACGCCACCCAGGCTGCGATCCATCGGCCTGGACGAAAAGCTCCAGTGCAGGCCCTTGCCCGCAGGCGGTACCTTTACCGTCGTCGCCGAGCAGGTGAACGCCGGATAATCATTGGCGAACGGCGCATCCTGCGGCTGGTCCTTGGGCCGTTTACGCTCGTTCGGCGGGGAAAAGCCGCCGCTGAACAGGTAGTGTGTGTGACCGTCCTTGTCGTCGCCGTCCCAGTCGACCTTCCCCTCGCCCTCCATGTCGAGCACCAGCAGGCGATTGTCGTCATCGAAGCGCCAGCCCGTCCGGCTCGGCTCCACATCGGGCATCTGCTGACGCCAATAGGTGGCGAGGAGCTTGTTCGCATCGGACGCGGCGACGCCGGCAAGCTGGGCGCGCATTCCAAAGATCTCGTCGCCGCGCAGCGTCTGCTGTATGTGGTATCTGCCCGGCTTGTCGAAGCCGGCTGATGCATCGATCTCCACCACGTCGATGCGCGTCGGTACGCGGGGCGGGCGCGGCGCGATCATCTCGAGCGCGACGCTGCCGGTGCGCAGCGGCAGGGCCCAGCGCGATCCCGGCGGATCGAGCGTGGCAAGCGTCCTGTCGCCGAGCCGGGTGCCGTCGAGCCAGATCGGCTTGCCGGCAACCGTCGCGCGCACGACGACATGGTCGAACAGGCCGGGCGTCGGCAGGCGCTGGTCGATGCCGTCGCCGCCCTTGCTGGCGACCAGCACCGGCTCGGCCGCGATCCCCATTTCGCGCAGCAGGGCGATCAGCAGCACCGTCTTGGCCTTGCAGTCGCCGAAACGCCGCTTCCACGTCTCATCCGCCGCGGCCGGGCGGTAATTGCCGCCGTCCAGCCCGACATAGACATAGCGGATCTGATCCTGGACGAGGCGCAGCGCCGCCTCCACCCGGCGTGCCGGATCGGTGCTCGTCGCGGCGATCCGCGCCGCCTCCGCCCGGATCGGCGAATCGGCGGCGAGGGTGCCGGCGCGGACGTAGAGCGGGTCGAAGGCGTGGGAGACCGCGGCCCAATCGGCATAATCGCTGAACTGCACCAGTCGGGCGATCCGGTAGCGGAGCGGCGCGTCCTCCGGCACGGTCGGTGTGTCCGGGTCGGTGAGCAGATATTGCCGCTCGGTCTCGTTCCCCAGGTCACGGACTGCCGGCTGCGGCGCATCGGCGGTGGCGCGGTAGCTGACGCTGCTCCCCTTGGGGGTCAGCAGGCGTACGCGGTAGGCGCCGCGCATGCCGACCACGGGCAATTGCAAAAAGCCCTCGGCACGTTCGCCAAGGCCGGTGTCGTGATGGCGTTTGGTTGCCGCGAACTCGACCTCGTCACCGACCTGAAGCCCGGCCGTCTGCAAGGTCGCGGTCAGATCGCCGTCGAGCATCGACTGTTCCAGATTATTCTCCCGCTGGATGACGGTGAACTTCTGGGTGGCGAGAATGTCGATGGTCTGGCCGCCGCGGATGATGGCCAGGCGGTGGACGATCATCTCTTCGCTGGCAGGGGACCAGGCGACCGCGAGATTGCCGGCCGCAAGCCCCTCGGGCGACAGCAACTTCATGCGGGAGGCCTGGTAATCCTCCTGCCCGTCGGCGGTGACGCGGACTTGCTGTTCGGCATAGAGCACGCGCACTGGGGCGCCGGGCGGCAACGGGGCATCGGCCGCGGTCGGCGGGGCGATCACCCAATCGGGCGCCGGCGCGTAAAGCACTGTACGACCACGAGCATTTTCTGGCTTTACGCTTTTGGGCGTTTGCGCGCCCCTGGCGGCGACTGCGCTACTTCCCGCCGTGGCCGCAAGCATTGCGGCGGCCGATGCGCCAAGCCGCATCGCACGAATGACCATATTCCTGTCCCCCCGGTTCGAGCGCAGCTTAACGATCGATCGGGCGGGGGCAATCCGGTGCGGATTTTACCAAGCGGCGCGGTGTGCAAGACTTGGACAACTAAAAAGCCCCGGAAGTCCAAAGACATCCGAGGCTTTTTGAAGTGGTGGGCGTGGCAAGGATTGAACTTGCGACCCCTGCGATGTCAACACAGTGCTCTACCACTGAGCTACACGCCCGCCGGAGGTGGCGCATTAGCCGGGGTGTTTCGGGTGCGCAAGTCCTAAATCGCTCCGGTGCTAAATTGTGCCGCCGGCATGATCGGCCTCGAAAAGCCGGTCGACCTCCATCACCAGGTCGCGCAGGTGGAAGGGTTTGGACAGGACGCGGGCGTTGGGCATCGCCTGGCCGGCCTTGAGCGTGACCGCGGCGAACCCGGTGATGAACATCACGCGCAGGTCCGGCACCATCTCGCCCGCGCGCTGGGCCAGTTCGATGCCGTCCATCTCCGGCATGACGATGTCGGTCAGCAGCAGGTCGAACCGTTCGGTCTGCAACAAGGGGATGGCGGCGGTGCCGCGGTCCACCGCGGTGACCGCATAGCCCGACTTCTGAAGCGCGCGGGTCAGATATTCGCGCATGATCTGGTCATCTTCGGCCAGCAGGATTCGGATCATCATTGGGCCCCGGTGAAACTGCGCCCCTCTTAGGGGAGGGCCCCTTAATATTTCCAGAGCGATTGCGGCAGCGTACGGTCGCGCCTAGCGTGACGGGCGATGGCGAGCCCTTCCTTCGAGCGCCTTGATGCGATGCCGGGCGACCGGGATTTCGCGCGACGGGGCCCGGTGATCCTGTCGGTGCCGCATGCCGGGCGCGACTATCCGCCCGCGCTGGACGAGGCGTTGCGTGTGTCGGCGGCGGCGCTGCAGCTGCTGGAGGATCGCTTCGTCGACATGGTGGCGCGCGCCGCGCGCGATCGGCAGCCGACGCTGATCCAGACGGTGCCGCGTGCCTGGATCGACCTCAACCGCAGCGAGCAGGAGCGCGATCCCAAGGTCGATGCGGGCGCCGACTGGACGACGCAGCCGCGTGCCTCGGCCAAGTTGCGCAGCGGACTGGGGTTGGTGCCGCGGCGGACGGGGGCGGCGGGCGATCTGTGGCGGCGGCGGTTTTCGGGTGCGGAGGTGGAGGCGAGGATCGTGGCGGACCACC
>NZ_JALNUQ010000050.1:0-30874 GCF_026540875.1 Sphingomonas sp. GM_Shp_2 | reverse complement strand
GGCGGCGGTGCGGGCAAGTGCGGGGACGAGCGTGACGGCGGTGGCGCCGCTGCCGATCACCGCGACACGCTTGCCGGTGACGTCGAGGTCCGCGGGCCAATGCTGGGGATGGACGATCGGGCCGGTAAAATCCCGCTGCCCGGCAAAGTCCGGGGCATAGCCCTGCGCATAGTCGTAATAGCCGGTGGCGCCGAACAGCCAGCGACATAGCAGGGTGATCGTCTCGTCCCGGTCGGTACGGCGCACCTCAACCCGCCAGAGCGCCTTGCCGCTGTCCCAATCCGCCCGCAGCAGGCGATGATGATAGCGGATGGCGCGATCGACGCCATATTCGGCCGCCGTGTCGCGCAGATAGGACTGGATCGCGGGGCCGTCGGCGATAGCCTGATCGGAGGTCCATGGCCGGAATTCATAGCCGAAGGTGAAGAGATCGGAATCGGAGCGGATGCCGGGATAGCGGAACAGATCCCAGGTGCCGCCGAGATCGCCCCGCGCCTCAAGAATGGCGAAGCGCTTGTGCGGCATCAGGCGGCGCAGATAGCAGGCGCAGCCGATGCCGGACACGCCCGCGCCGATGATGAGCACGTCAAGAAGGTCCGGCGGGGTGGCCGGGGATTGCGCGTCGTCGGACGGCCTGGTCAGGCGTGCAGCCTTTTGGCGAGCGCGCCACGCTGCTCGGCGATTTCGGATTGGGCGCGGCGCAGCGCCTCCACCTCGGTTGCGGCGAGGACGTCGTCGATCACCCGGCGCAGATGGTCGCGCATCGCCTTGCGGGCGGCAGCGGAATCGCGGGCACGCAGCGCATCGACGATCAGGCGGTGCTCCTCGACGCGGGGGTGAACGCCTTCCCGCCGGGCCTCGGCAAACATATGCGCGCTGAGCGGGGCCCGGTCGCGCAGCGTCCAAAGCATGTCGACCACCGTGGTGATGACGGTATTCCCCGTCGCCTCGGCGATGCGCAGGTGGAACAGGCGATCGGCCTCCACCGCCTCGGGACTGGAGGAGGCGACCGCGGCCATGTCGCCAAGGATGCGATCGAGTTCGGCCACCGCCTCGTCATCGATCACCGTCGCGGCGACGGCGGCAGCCTCCCCCTCGAACAGGATCCGCGCCTCGATGAGTTCGAACGCGCCGATGTCGAGTTCGGGCTGGTCGGTGGTCTGCGGGGTGATCGCCGTGACGTACAAGCCGGAGCCGTGCCGCGCCTCGACCAGCCCGCGTATCTCCAGCGCGATCATCGCCTCGCGGATGGTGGGGCGGCTGACGGAATATTCCTCCGCCAGTTCGCGTTCGCCGGGCAGGCGCATGCCGGTGGTATAGCGCCCCTGGTCGATGGCCTCGACGATCGCATGGACGATGCGCTGGTACAGCTTTTCGCCGCGCTGCTTCATGGGGTTCTCATGTCACGCCGGGGGCGGGGGTACAATAGCCCGCACGCGGCGGGCGTGGATGGATATGGGCCGGTTGATCTTGTCCGGCAAATCGGCACAGTGTCGCAAAAGACCAAGGGGGAGAAGGCATGCTGGATCGACGCACATTTTGCGGCCGCGTGGCGCTGGCCGCGACGTTGCCGGCCTTTGCGCAGCGTGCCGCGGCGGCACCCGCGGGCGGCGGATACGCCTTCAGCTATTTCCGCAATGCCGACAATGGCGGGGCGGGGATGCGGCTGGCGATCAGCGAGGACGGCTACCGGTACCGTGCGGTGCGCGACGGCGCGCCGATCCTGGTGCCGATGGTGGGCGAGAACAAGCTGATGCGCGATCCGTGCATCGCGCGCGACCCGCAGACCGGGCTTTATCACATGGTGTGGACGACGAGCTGGACGGGCGTGACGATCGGCCATGCCTCGTCCCGCGACCTGATCCACTGGTCCGAGCAGCAGGCGGTGCCGGTGATGGCGGCGTTCCCGGACACGCGCAACAGCTGGGCGCCGGAACTGGTGTGGGACGCGCGGGCGCGGCATTTTGTGATCGTGTGGGCAAGCACGGTCGGCAAGGCCGGAGACGAGGGCGATCACCGGCTGTACGCCACCACCACGCGCGACTTCCGCCGGTTCACCCCGACGCAGCTATTCTACGATCCGGGCTTTAGCGTGATCGACGCGACCTTTCTGGAGCGGGATGGCCGGATGCTGATGTTCGTGAAGGACGAACGCAGGGACCCGCTGCGCAAGGTGATCCAGTGGTGCGAGGTGTCGCTGTCCCCGCCGCGTTTCGGGCCATTGTCGGCGCCGATCACGCCGGCATGGAGCGAGGGACCGACCGCGGTGGTGGTGGATGGCGAGATCGTGCTGTTCTTCGACCGCTACACCGAGAAGCATTATGATGCGGTCGCCTCGCGCGACGGGCGCACGTGGCGGGACGTGTCCGACCGGATCGCGATGCCGGCCGGGGCCAATCATGGCACGATCATTCCGATCGGCGCGGAGCGGTTGAAGGCGCTGGCGGCGCTGGGCTAGGCGCAAGCCCCCTGGACGTGGGCGATGCCCGCTTCCAGCCCGCGCAGTTCGGCGAGGCCGCGCAGGCGGCCGATCAGCGAATAGCCGGGATTGCAGCGGCGGGTGAGGTCGTCGGCCATCTGGTGGCCGTGGTCCGGCCGCATCGGGATGCTGCGTCCCTGCGCGCGCGACAGGCGGTGGATCGCGGCGACCACGGCGGGCATGTTCGCGTCGCCGCCCAGATGCGCCGCCTCGTGGAAGGCGTGATCCCCTTCGCGCTGCACCGAGCGGAGATGAAGAAAGCCGATCCGGTCACCCAGCCGTTCGATCATGCCGGGCAGGTCGTTGTCGGGGTGGGCGCCCAGCGAGCCGGTGCAGAAGCACAGGCCGTTCGAGGGGGCGGGGACGCGGTCGAACAGCGTGGCGAAGTCGGCCTCGGTGCTGGCGATGCGGGGGAGGCCGAACAGCGGAAAGGGCGGATCGTCGGGATGGAGGACGAGGCGGATGCCGAGCGCATCGGCGTGCGGGCACACCGCGCGCAGAAAGGCGACGTGATTCTCGCGCAGGCGATCGGCATCGATGCCGGCATAATCCTGCATCGCGGCCAGAAAGCCCGCGGAGGTGAAGCTTTCCTCGCTGCCCGGCAGGCCGGCGAGGATCGTCGCCTCCAGCGCGTCACGGTCCGCCGGCGACAGCCGCGCGAACAGCGCGGCGGCGGCGGCGACGCGGGCCGGCGGGTAATCGGCCTCGGCACCGGGGCGGCGGAGGATGTGGATGTCGTATGCGGCGACGGCATCCCATTCGAACCGCAGCGCGAGCGCGCCATCGGGCATGGGGTAAGCGAGATCCGTCCGCGTCCAGTCGAGCAGGGGCATGAAATTATAGGTGACGACGGTGATGCCACAGGCGGCAAGATTGGTCAGGCTGTCGCGATAGGCGGCGATGCGGTCTTCCCACAGGGGCCCCCGCGTCTTGATGACATCATCCACCGGCAGGCTTTCCACCACGGTCCAGCCAAGGCCCGCCGCCTCGATCGTCGCGCGACGCGCGGCGATGGCGTCGCGCGGCCAGACCGCGCCGTTGGGAACCTCGTGCAGCGCGGTTACCACCTCGCTGGCGCCTGCCTGCCGGATCGCGGCGAGCGAGACCGGGTCGGCCGGGCCGAACCAGCGCATCGCCTGCGTCATCCACGGTCCCGTGCTCCGATCCTGCGACGCCGACATCCACCCTTCTCCCGACAAACTCATCACCGGGCAGGGCTGTAGCGCGATCATGACAGGCCAGTCTACGGAAAATGGACAGGCCAATATTGATGTTCGATCACAAGCAATTCCGGGGGGGCGACGCATGTCCGGACCCGATACTGTCCTGCGGCGGATCGCAGGTCGCGTTGCTGCGTTTCCAGCCCCATGCTAGAGGCCGCGCCATGCCAGGGGGTATCCGGAACTTCGCCGCGGCGCGCGCCGCCTCGTTCATGAGCCTGCGGGCGATATGAGCGTCTCGCCAACGGGGGTGGCGACCACCGGGCCGACCGGCCATGACGAACAGCATCACGGCGGCATGATCAAGCTGGCGCTGGGTGCGATCGGCGTGGTGTTCGGCGATATCGGGACCAGCCCGCTTTATGCGTTCCGCGAAACCTTCGCGAGCCCGCACCATCCGCTGCCCGTCGACACCGCGCACATCATGGGCGTCATCAGCCTGATCTTCTGGTCGATGATGATCGTGGTGTCGGTGAAATATGTCGCGATCATCATGCGCGCCGACAATAATGGCGAGGGCGGCAGCCTGGCGCTGCTGGCGCTGGTGTCCGGACAGACCAAGACGAAACGCTGGACGCGGGGGATCATCCTGCTCGGCGTGTTCGCCACCGCACTGTTTTACGGCGACAGCATGATCACGCCGGCGGTCACCGTCTTGTCGGCGGTGGAGGGGCTGGCCGTGGCGGCGCCGGCTTTTGGCGGGTTCGTGATCCCGATCGCGGTGGCCATCCTGATCGCGCTGTTTTCGATCCAGCGATCGGGGACCGAAAAGGTGGGGCTGTTCTTCGGCCCCGTCATGCTGCTCTATTTCGGGGTGATCGCGGTGCTGGGCGTGATCAGCTTCGTGCAGACGCCCGAAATCCTGTGGTCGCTGTCGCCGCATTATGCGGTGCAGTTCTTCCTGATCGATCCGCTGCGCGGCTTTCTTGCGCTGGGTTCGGTGGTGCTGGCGGTGACCGGCGCGGAGGCGCTGTATGCCGATATGGGGCATTTCGGGCGGCGGCCGATCGGGCTGTCCTGGCTGTTCTTCGTGCTGCCGGCGCTGATGCTGAACTATATGGGGCAGGGTGCGCTGCTGTTCCGCGAGGGCGAGGCGGCGCTGGAAAGCCCCTTCTACATGCTGGCGCCCGACAGCCTGCAATTGCCGCTGGTGATGCTGGCGACGGCGGCCGCGGTGATCGCCAGCCAGGCGGTGATCACCGGCGCCTTCTCGGTCACGCAACAGGCGATCCAGCTCGGCTTCATGCCGCGACTGCGCATCGAGCATACCTCGGCGACGACGGCGGGGCAGATCTACATTCCGCTCATCAACTGGATGTTGATGGTGATGGTGATCCTGCTGGTGCTGTTCTTCCGGACCTCGTCCAACCTCACCTCGGCATACGGAATCGCGGTGACGGGGGCGATGTTCATCGACACCTGCCTGCTGGGCGTGGCGCTGACCCGGTTGTGGAAGTGGCCGCTTTACGCCGCGATGCCGCTGCTCGCGCTGTTCTTCCTGGTGGACGGGGCCTATTTCTTCGCGAACCTGACCAAGGTGCCGGCGGGCGGGTGGTTCCCGCTGCTGGTCGGCTTCATCATCTTCACCTTCCTGACCACCTGGTCGACGGGGCGCAAGCTGATGATCGAGCGGCTGCGCGAAGGCACGATGCCGGTGAAGGTCTTTATCGAATCGGCGGCCAATGCGGCGTCGCGGGTGTCGGGCACCGCGGTGTTCATGACCAGCACGTCGGAGGGCGTGCCCCATGCGCTGCTCCACAATCTGAAGCACAACAAGGTGCTGCACGAGCGGGTGATCCTGTTGACCGTCAAGATCGCCGGACGGCCCTATTGGCCGGACCATGACCGGGCGGCGCTGGAGGAACTGGGGCACGGCTTCTACCGGCTGGTGCTGCGCTTCGGCTTCATGGAGGAGGCGAACGTGCCGGCCGGGCTGAAGCGGGTGGAGATCGAGGGGGGCGCGTTCAAGATGATGGACACCAGCTTCTTCCTGTCGCGCCAGACGCTGCTGCCCTCGTCGCGGCCGGGCATGATGCTGTGGCGCGAGAAGCTGTTCTCGTGGATGCTGCGCAATGCGGAAAGCGCGATGGAGTTCTTTCGCCTGCCGACGAACCGGGTGGTCGAACTGGGCAGTCAGGTGGAGATTTGACCGACGCGCCCGCACCTGCGCCGATCATCGTCTCCGCGCTGTTCGGCCGGCATGACCAGGGATGGCTGGACGGATTGCGGCGCGAGCATTTTCCGCCCGAGCGCAACCAGCTGGATGCGCATTGCACGCTGTTCCACCATCTGCCCCCGTCGGCGGCGGACGAGTTGAAGCACCGGCTGAACGGCATGACGCGCGGCGTGCGGGCACCACAGGCGAAGGCGGCCGGGCTGATGTCGCTGGGCCGCGGTGTGGCGATCCGCATCGAATCGCCCGAGCTGGTGGCGATCCGGCACGAGCTGGCGGATGCGTTCAGCGGCCTGCTGACCCCGCAGGATGCCGGCGGATGGCGGCCGCATGTGACGATCCAGAACAAGGTCACGCCGGCGACCGCCCGGCTGTTGCTGGCCAATCTGTCGCGCGGGTTCGAGCCGCGGATGGTCGAGGTGATCGGCCTGGGGGCATGGTGGTATCGCGGTGGGCCCTGGGAGTTGCTGTCGCGGCATTTGTTCGCTTGACCGGCCCGAACAGCCTGCTTATAGGCGCCGCTCCGACGATGGTTTGCCTTCAAGGCGGAGTAGCTCAGCTGGTTAGAGCACGGGAATCATAATCCTGGGGTCGGGGGTTCAAGTCCCTCCTCCGCTACCATCGTTCCCGACATTTGTCCCAATTCGGTACTTGCTTTGGCCCCCGGCCGGAGCGATGATCTGGTGTGACGCGGCGGTCCGGATTCTCCCATCCCTGCTCCCGCCGCGTCACGCCTCCTGCCTGGAATCGGGAACAACGGGCGTGCCCGGGCGTCGGTAGCGCTGCACCGTGTGGTGCGTGCCCTACCACAGCCGGGAGTATCCAATTATGATCGCAAAGTTTCTGACGGCGGCGGCCGCGTCCGCCCTGGTTGCCGCGCCTGTTGCGGCAGCGCCCGCCAATCCGGCGGCCAGCCTGTCGGTGGCCAAGTCGGCGCGTGCGTCGGCGCCGAGCGCCAAGAAAAACGAACTGGCCGGCGGCGGCGTGATCGTGGCGGTGCTCGCCGCAGCCGCGGTTGTGGGCGGCATCATCCTGATCGCCGATGACGACGACGATTCGGACAGCAACTGACGCCTGACCGACGATGTGACGGGAGCCCCTGACCGGGCTCCCGTTTTCACGACAGCAGTGCGAACAGCAGGGCGACCGATCCCCAGCCAACAGGCCCGAGCGCGACGAGTATCGCGATCCGCCACCGCGCATGCAGCCGCGGTGCAGGCCGCAGGGTCGGACCAGCCACGATCCGTCCGAAAGGCATCATGCCTGTTCACGCTCCCAGGCGGCGACCGCTGTCGCGAGCGCGCGGATAAAGGCGAACGGGCCGCCGCGTGGAGTGGGCTGATCTTTGGCCATCACCTGCGCGAGGTGGCGTAGGTCGGCGGGCGGCGGCACTTCCTCTGCCGCGATCCATTCGGCGTCCTGTCGCATCGTTGCTGTTCCCGTCATCAATGATGCCGCTTCCTGGCGGAGAGACGGTTAAGCGCGGGTAAGACCTGCGCCGCTATTCCGGATCAGTCGTGAACCATCCGAAAGGATCATGTGCGACGAGCATGGCGTCGGGGCGGGCCAGGGCAACCAGGGTGAGGTCGTGGGTGCGCGCGTGGGAGAGCGCGAGCGTGGTGGGGGCAGAGATGCCGACAAGGATCGGCGCGCCGATGACCAGGGCTTTGTCGACCATTTCGTAGCTGATGCGGGAGGTGACGAGGAGGAACGCGGGGACGGGCGCCCCGGCGAGATGGCCGATCAGCTTGTCGAGGGCGTTGTGGCGGCCGACGTCCTCGCGGACGGCGAGGATGGTGCCGGCGGCGTCGCAGGCGGCGGCGGCGTGGACGGCGCCGGTGTGGACGTTGAGGGGTTGGTGGGTGCGTAGGGTCGCGAGGGCGGCGAAGAGGGCGGGCGCGGGTGCGGTGGGGCGGGCGGCGCGATAGGTGACGGGGCGGGCGACCTGTTCCAGCCCGGAAATGCCGCACAGCCCGCAACTGGTGTCGCTGGTGCGGTGGCGGACACGGTCGTGGATGCGGGCGCGGCAGCGCGCGACGAGCGCGACGCGGACGATCCAGCCCCGTTCGGTCTCGAACGGGTCGATGTCGAGAATGTCGGCAGGCGCATCGATCAGGCGCTCGGTGAGCAGGAAGCCGGTGGCGAAGTCGCCAAAATCCTGCGGCGTCATCATCATCACCGCATAGCCGAACCCGTCGATCTCGATCGCCACCGGCACCTCGCAGGCGATGGCGCGTTCGATGGCGGCCTGGCTGCCATCGACGCGCAGGATCGTCAGTGCCACGTCTTCCGCAGCGTTCACAGCGTCTCCAGATCGGCGGGGGTGTTGATGTTGGCGAGCGGGACGGGCGAGGGGACGGGGATGGCGCCGACCGAGCGTGCCCAGCCGCGCACCGATCGGTCGCCGTTCAGCCCGAGATGCGCCAGCAGATGCGCGCCGAGCGCCGCCGGCCACAGCCCCAGCACGGGTGCATCGGCGCAGTAGGACGGTTCGCGGTGCAGCAGCGCCTCGATCAGGCCATCGGGCAGGCGGGGCATGTCGCAGCCGATCGTCAGCACGCAGCGAAACCCATGTTCCGCGGCATAATCGAGCGCGCCGGCGATGCCGCCCAGCGGCCCGAGTCCTGGTTCGGGCAGGTCCGGCACCCCGCCCTCTCCACCGATCATGACGACGTCGGCGCAGTGCGGCGCGATCAGTGCGCGGGCGTGGGCGGCAAGCGAACGCTCGCCGAGCAGCGCCTGCGCCTTGTTCGAGCCGAAGCGGGACGAACGCCCGCCGGTCAACACCGCACCCAGGATCGTCATGAGGGCACGCGCACGCGTACGGGCACCGACTTGCCGGCCGGCACATGGCTTTCAAGGGCGTGGTGTTCGAGGGCGATCAGATAGTTCAGCTCGGGATAATAGCCGCCGATGCACCCCGCCGGGATGTCATAGGCGGTGACGCGCAGATCGCCGACGACCCGCTCCACCCCGTCCTCCGCATCGCTTTCCAGCGCGATCCGGTCGCCGTCCTTCAGGCCCAGCCGGGCGATATCCGCCTCGTTCATCATCGCGACCTGGCGCGTGCCCTTGATGCCGCGGAACCGGTCGTCATAGCCATAGACGGTGGTGTTGAACTGGTCGTTGGACCGTAGCGTGATGAGGCGGAAGCGGCCATCGGCATCGTCGAAGCCGGCGGCGTTGAGCGCGCGCGGCGTATTGAATTCCGCCTTGCCGCTTTCGGTTTCCCACTGGCGATGCGCGGCGGGATTGCCCTTCCAGAAGCCGCCGGGTTCGAACAGGCGTTCGTTGAAGTTGGCGAACTTGTCGGGATAGACGTCCTCGATCGCCTTGCGGACGAGGCTGTAGTCGCCGACCCATGCGTCCCAGGGGACGTTGGGGTTGGGCGACAATACCGCCTTGGCGAGACCGGCGACGATCGCCGGTTCGGACAGGAGGGTGTCGGACGCCGGGCTGGCCTTGCCGACCGAGCCGTAGATGTGGCTGAACGAATCCTCCATCGACACCGCCTGTCGGCCGCTTTCCTGCATGTCGCGTTCCATGCGGCCGAGGCAGGGGAGGATGTAGCTTTCCTCGCCGGGATGGAGGTGGCTCTTGTTCAGCTTGGTGGCGATGCTGACGGTGATCGGCAGCTTTGCCCAGCCTTCCTTCATCTTGGCATGTTCGGGCGTCGCGCGCAGGAAGTTGCCGCCCAGTTGCACAAAGCCCTCGCACGTGCCGTCGATAATCTGCCGGCAGCTTTCCACCGTGTCCCAGCCCTTCTCGGTGGGCGGTTCGAACTCGAACAGTTCCTTCAAACGGTCGACGGGGGCCAGCTCGGTCTTCTCGGTGATGCCGACGGTGCGCTGGCCCTGTACGTTGCTGTGGCCGCGGACCGGGCCGGGGCCGGCACCCTCGCGACCGATATTGCCGCGCAGCAGCAGGAAATTGACCAGCATATACAGGCTGTCCATGCCGTAGCGGTGCTGGGTGATGCCCATGCCGTAGACGACGATGACGCGCTTGGCCTTCATATAGACCTGCGCGGCCGCCTCGATCGCGTCGCGGGTCAGGCCGCTTTCGCGGGTGATGTCGTCCCATTTCGCAGCGCGGGCGAAGGCGGCGAAATCCTCGAACCGGGTGGTATGCTGTTCGAGGAAATGATGGTCGAGGACACGCTCGTTGCCGAGCGCGCGGGCGCGGTCATCCGCCTCGATCACCAGCTTGCAGATGCCGAGCAGCGCGGAAATGTCGCCGCCGGCGCGGACCTGATGATATTGGGTGGCGATGGTGGTCGAGCCGCCTGTCGTCATCTGCACCGGGTTCTGCGGATCGGTGAAGCGTTCCCAGCCGCGTTCGCGCAGCGGATTGAACACGACGATCTCGACCCCGCGGTCGCGGCAGGATTTCAGCGTGTGGAGCATGCGCGGCGCATTGGTGCCGACATTCTGGCCAAAGGCGAAAATGGCGTCGCACTTCTCGTAATCTTCCATCTGGATCGTCGCGACCGGCGAGCCGATCGCGTTCTTCAGACCGACGCTGGTCGTCTCGTGGCACATGTTGGACGAATCGGGCAGGTTCTGCTGCCCCCACATGCGGGCGAACAGGCCGTACATGAACGAGGTTTCGAGGCTGGCGCGGCCCGACGCGTAGAGCACGACCTTTTTCGGGTCGCAGCGTTTCAGCCTGGCGCCGATCGCGGCGAATGCCTCGTCCCACGGCACCGCGACATAGCGGTCGGTGGCGCGGTCATATTTCATCGGGTGGGTCAGGCGACCAGCCTGTTCCAGATCATGGTCGGGCCACTCGGCCAGTTCGGAGACGCTGTGCTTTGCAAAGAAGTCCGGCGTGACGCGCAGGTTGGACAATTCCCAGGCGGTCGCCTTCGCGCCGTTCTCGCAGAACTCGGCGATATGCGGCTTGGCGGGTTTGCCCCATGCGCAGCTGACGCACATCACGCCTTCGGGTTTGTTCTGGCGGCGCAGGGCGTCCAGGACATCGGGGCCGGGGCGCTCCTTGGGCACCACCTGCGCCATGCCGCGCATCGAGCCCCATCCGCCGGCCGCGCCGGCATATTCCGTGATCTTCACGTCCTTGTCTTCGTCGCGCATGCATACCTCTCCGCTGAACAAAGGTAACGAAGCGAAGCGGCGATCGGTGCCAGCGGAGCGGTTCATTTTTTGTGTGGTTGCGCCTATCTAGGCGCCAAGGACGCAACAGGACGCAAACGCTCTCATGACGACGCACACCACCCGCATGCTTATCCTGGGGTCTGGCCCCGCCGGCCTGTCGGCCGCGATCTACGGCGCGCGCGCCGGCATGGCGCCGATCGTGGTACAGGGCATCCAGCCCGGCGGGCAGCTGACCACGACCACCGATGTGGAGAATTATCCCGGTTTCGCCGACGTCATCCAGGGCCCCTGGCTGATGGAGCAGATGCAGAAGCAGGCCGAGCATGTCGGCACGCGCCTGATGTGGGACACGATCACCGAGGTCGACCTGTCCCGGCGCCCGTTCCGCCTGATCGGCGATGGCGGCGACGTGTATGAAGGGGACGTGCTGGTGATCGCGACGGGCGCGCAGGCCAAATGGCTGGGCCTGGACAGCGAGGACGCGATGAAGGGCAAGGGCGTATCCGCCTGCGCGACGTGCGACGGCTTCTTCTATCGCGGCAAGAAGGTGGCGGTGATCGGCGGCGGCAACACCGCGGTCGAGGAAGCGCTGTACCTGACCAACCATTCGGACGACGTGACGCTGATCCACCGCCGCGACAGCTTGCGCGCCGAGCGCATCCTGCAAGAGCGGTTGCATGCGCATCCGAACGTCAAGGTCCTGTGGAACAAGGAAGTTCGCGAGTTCGTGGACGGCGGCGGCAATGCCGGGCTGGTCGCGCTGGACCTGGTCGACACGGTGACGGGCGAGCATAGCCGGATCGACGTGGCGGGCGGCTTCGTCGCGATCGGGCATCACCCGGCGACCGAGCTGTTCCGCGGGCATCTGGAGCTGGATGCGGACGGCTATATCGCGGTGGAGGCGGGATCGACCCGCACCAGCGTGGAGGGCGTGTTCGCGTGCGGCGACGTGGCCGACAAGGTGTACCGGCAGGCGGTGACCGCGGCGGGCACCGGGTGCATGGCGGCGCTGGATGCCGAGCGGTTCCTGGCGGCGGCGGAGTTCGCCGAAATGGCCGAGGCGGCGGAATAGGGTTTCTGCTCCCTCTCCCCGCCGGGGAGAGGGGTAGTGGTCAGCCCATCCAGGGCTTCTCTCTGAACCATTTGGTGATGACGTATTTCACCCCGGCGCGCACCTTCATGCCCTGATGCAGCGTCGCGGCGTTCAGCGACCCGTCCGGCCGGCGGTTGTTCCAGGCGAGGAGCTTGCCGGATTCGGGCTGGATCGTCTTGTCGACCGACTTGAAGCGGGTCGCGCCGCCCGCCTCGGGCGTGTTGAGGTAGATCATCACCGTCCAGGTGCGATTGCCCGAACGGCCGCAATAGCGATCATAATCGATGCCGAGTGGCTCGAAATAATCGGTATGGCCCTTGAACTCCTGACCAACCGCGTAGCGCTGGCCCTGGATCGGCTCGCCATGGTCCGGCGACAGGCCGGTCAGCGCGGCGATGATGCCCTCGGTGGCGATCACCGCAGGATCGGCGGGGTCGAGATCGCCGGTTTCGCTGGTGCGGTAACTGGCATCGCCGTTCGAATCGGAGACGGTGGAGGGGCGGCGCACCGCGTCGATGCGCGTGATCAGGGTGGCGCACAGCTCGGCGGGAAGCGCCGCGCGCTTGACGAACAAGGTGAGCTTGGGATTGGGCAGGCGCTGGACGCCCGGTTGACCGAGCAGGCGCTGCACGATCGGTTCGGCGTCGAGGCCACTGCCAAGCGTGGGAATATCGAGGTTCGGCATCGTCATGACAGGCATCCTATCAGCGGCGCGGTGCCGTACCAATGTGACGCCCGTGTTTCGGGGCTTTGACGCAAAGCTGTAACATGGCATGCCTAGGGCGCGTGCGGCGGTTGGGGTGTTTGGTTCATGCGTTTGAAGCTCGACGCGCGGGGTCGCCGGCTGTTGCGGCGCCTGCCCGTCGTCAATGTCTATTCGGTGGCCGAACTGCTGCTGATGGCCGGGCTGGCCATTCAGGCGGCACGGCTGGTGTGGGCGGTGGTGACGCCGGTCGCGCCGCTGGGCGACTGGCGCCCGGCGCAGCCGGTGGTGCCGGGATCGCCCTCCACCATCCTGTCAGGCTTCGATCCCTTTTTCCGCCTGCAAGGGGCGACCCAGGCGCCGGCCACCGTCACCGCGCTGCAACTGACGCTGTTCGGCACGCGGATCGACGAGGCGATGGGGCGCGGCTCCGCGATCCTGGCAGGGCCCGACGGGGTGCAGCAATCGGTGGCGATCGGCGACGAGATCCAGCCGGGCGTGCGGCTGAAGGCGGTGGCGTTCGATCATGTCGTGATCGATCGCGGGGGGGCGGAGGAGACGCTGTATCTCGATCAGTCCGATGCACCGGGCGCGTCGGGGGGTGAGGCGGGGGCGCCGCCGCCGGCTGCCGGCGGGGCCGGGGTGCGGATCGGACAGCTGCGCAGCGATATCGGGTTCATCCCCCGGCTGGACGGCGGGCGCGTGTCCGGGCTGGTGGTGCGCCCGCAAGGCTCGGGCGCGGCGTTCCGCGCGGCGGGCTTGCAGGAGGGCGATGTGGTGACCGCGATCGGCGGGCGCCCGGTGACCGGGCCGGGCGATATCGACCGCGTCGCCGCCGATTTCGGGCAGGGCGGCAATATTCCTATCACGGTCGAGCGCGGCAATCAGACGCTGCCGCTCGCCATCACGATTGTGGCGGGGCAATGAAGAGACTGGTTCTGGGTTCGGTTCTGGCCATCGCGCTGGCAGCGGGCGCGCATGCGCAAACCACGCTGAACGTGCGCGATGCCGATATCCGCGCGTTTATCGCGGATGCCGCCAAGGTGACGGGGCGGACCTTCATCATCGACAGCCGGGTGCAGGGCAAGGTGACGGTGGTAACCGACCGGCCGCTGTCCCGGTCCGAATATTTCGAGATCTTCCTGTCGACGCTGCGCTCCAACGGACTGGTCGCGGTGCCGACCTCGGGCGGGGCGTTCCGGGTGCAGCCGCTGGACAATGCCGCCTCGCAGCCGAGCCGGATCGGGGCGGGGGGTGCCAATCGCAACGCCTTCGTCACCGAGATCATCCGGCTGCGATCGGGCGACGCGGCGGCGGCGGTGGAGACGGTGCGGCCGCTGGTCAGCGCGCAAGGGTCGGTCACCGCGAACCGCGGCGGCAACAGCCTGGTGGTGGTGGACTTTGCCGACAATGTGCGGCGCATCCGCGAAGTGGTGCGCCGGATCGACACGGACAATGCCTCGACCCGGGTGATCGCGCTGCAAAATGCCGGCGCGCGCGAGATCGCCAGCGCGCTGCAGGCACTGGCGGGTGGCGGTAGCGGCGGCGCCGCGGTGCAGAGCGGCGGCGGCAACCAGGGTGCGGTGGCAAGCGGCACGGCGGGGGGCGTGTCGGTGGTGGCGATCGACAGCTCCAACTCGGTGGCGCTGCGCGGTGACGCGAGCAGCGTCGCGCGGCTGGCGCAGGTGGCGCGCGAGCTGGACGAAAAGGCGCGCAACGGCACCGAGATCCGCGTCGTGTTCCTGAACAATGCGGATGCCGAGCAGTTGCTGCCGGTGTTGCAGCAGCTGGTCGGACAGACGCCCGATGCCGTGCAGGAGACGACGCTGTCGCGGGGCAGCTTCTCGCAGACCAACGGGACGACGGGAGCGGCGGGGATCAATTCGACCGCGGCGCGCCAGTCGCAGCCGGTGCAGCAGACGCAGAGTGCGAGCACGCCGGGGAGCGGGGGGCAGACGGGGCAGCAGGCGGCGATCAGTACGCAGGGCGGGCGCACCGCCGCGGTGGTGACGCGCTTCGTGGGTGCGAACGCGATCGTGATCGCGGGGCCGGCGGACGTGCAGCGGCAGTTGGGGGAGGTGATCCGGCAACTGGACGTGCGGCGCGAGCAGGTGCTGATCGAGGCGATCGTCGCGGAGGTGTCCGACCAGACGGTCAAGCGGCTGGGGGCGCAGTTCCTGCTGGGCAGCCTGTCGGGCGGGGCGTTCGGCGCGTCGACCTATTCGAACACCGCGCCCAACATCCTGCAGATTGCCGGCGCGATCGGCGGGCAGCGGCTCGGCGGCACCAGCACGACGGTAATCGCCCCCGACGGAACGCGGACCGAGACGCGCACCCCCAATCCGGCGTTCGACCAGTTGACGCAGTCGGCGGTGCAGTCGATCCTGGGGACGACGGGCGGTGCCCTGGGCTGGGGCGGGCAGATCGGCGACACCGTGTTCGGCGCGATCATCAATGCGGTGAAGAGCGACACGACATCGAACCTGTTGCAGGTCCCGCACCTGATCACGCTGGACAATCAGCAGGCGCACAGCCTGGTCGGGCAGGAGATCCCGGTGACGACGGGGCAGGCGCTGTCGAACAATTTCGACAATGCCTTCCGCACCGTGCAGCGCCAGAATGTCGGCATCCAGCTCGACGTGAAGCCGCAGGTCAATGCGGGCGGGTCGCTGAAGCTGTATGTCCGCCTGGAGGTGAGTTCGATCGCCGGGCCGGTATCGAGCGACAATTCGGAGCTGATCCTGAACAAGCGCGCGTTCGAGAATGTGTTCACCCCCGATGACGGGCAGATCACGGTGATCGGCGGCCTGCTGGACGATAACGAGCGGCGCACGATCGAGAAGATCCCGTTGCTCGGCGACATTCCGGGGCTGGGCGCATTGTTCCGGTCCAAGGCGCGCAGCCGGGCCAAGACGAACCTGATGGTGTTCATCCGCCCGACGATCCTGCGCACGCCCGAGGATTCGCGCCGGGTGACCGAGCAGCGTTACGGCTATCTGCGCCAGTTGCAGGGCTATGCGCAGCCGGGCGTGGAGCCGTCGATCGACGAACTGGTGCGCGATTACATGAATGCCGCCCCGCCGATCCCGCGCGCGCCGATGCCCGGCAATATCGAAGACCCCAATATCGCGGTGCCGGTACAGCGGCTCCCCGAAACCCCGCGGCGGCGGCGGTGATCATCCGCAAGGGGCATGAGGGGACCGGCGATACGGTGCCCCTTCCTTCTTCCCTTCCGCTGGGGGGAGGGCAGGTGCCTTTGGCCGATGCGCCTGCCGCACTTCCCTCCCCCGACCCCTCCCGCGAGCGGGAGGGGCGTGAGGGGGCGGCGTCCCACGAGGGGGAAGGGCGTGATGGCGGGGTGCTGGAGTTGGTTGCGCCGCTGTCCATCCCTTATGCCTTTGCACGCAAGTTCGGGACGTGTCTGGCGGCGCAGGAGCCGCTGGCGGTAGCGCTGCGCGAGGGGAGCGATCCCAAGGCGTTGATCGAGTTGCGGCGCCATCTGGGGCGGCCGTTCGCGGTGTCGGTGGTCGAGCCGGCGGCGTTCGACCGGCTGTTGTCCGATGCCTATGCGATGGACGGGCAGGCGACCGCGATGGCGGCGGCGGGGATGGGCGACGAGCTGGACCTGCTGGCCGAAGGATTGCCGACCGCTGAGGACCTTCTCGACACCGCGGACGATGCGCCCGCGATCCGGCTGATCAACGGCATATTGGCCGATGCGGCACGCAATGGCGTGTCGGACATCCATATCGAGCCGTACGAGACGGGTCTGGTCGTGCGGATGCGGATCGACGGCGTGCTGCGCGAGACGCTGCGCATGCCGCCGCATGTCGCGCCGGTGGTGGTCAGCCGCATCAAGGTGATGGCGCGGCTGGACATTGCCGAGCGGCGCGTGCCGCAGGACGGGCGCATGGGCCTGACGCTGGGCGGCAAGCTGCTCGACGTGCGTGTCTCGACCCTGCCCAGCCGGGCGGGCGAGCGGGTGGTGTTGCGTATCCTGGACAAGGAGAATGCGGGCATCGACCTGGATGCGCTGGGGATGAGCCCGGCGATGTACGCGCTGCTGCGCGAGGCGCTGGCCGAGCCGAACGGCATCCTGCTGGTCACCGGGCCGACGGGTTCGGGCAAGACGACCTCGCTTTATGCCTCCCTGCGCCTGTTGAACGATGGCAGCCGCAACATCCTGACGGTCGAGGATCCGGTCGAATATGCGGTGGACGGCGTCGGCCAGACGCAGGTCAACGCCAAGGTCGGGCTGACCTTCGCGGCGGGCCTGCGCGCCATCCTGCGTCAGGACCCCGACGTGGTGATGGTCGGCGAAATCCGCGACCGCGAGACTGCCGAGATCGCGGTGCAGGCATCGCTGACCGGGCATCTGGTGCTGTCCACCGTCCACACCAACGATGCGGTCGGCGCGATCACCCGGATGCGCGACATGAAGGTGGAGCCGTTCCTGCTCGCGTCCACGCTGCGCGCCGTGATCGCGCAGCGGCTGGTGCGGCGGCTGTGCCCCGTCTGCCGCCACGGCGTGCCGGCCAGCGAGACGGTGGCGCCGATGCTGGGCATTGCCGGCGACACGATCGTCCATGTCGCGCGCGGGTGCGAGCAGTGCAACGGCACCGGCTACAAGGGCCGGATCGGCGTGTACGAGGCGGTCAGGGTGGACGAAATTGTCCGCCGCCTGATCAACGAGGGTGGCGACGAGCAGGCGATCGCCGCGCACGCCTTTCAGAAGGCGCCGACGCTGGCCTCCTCCGCGCGCGACCTGGTGCTGGCCGGGCAGACCACGGCGGAAGAGGCGATCCGCGTGACGCGGCGCGATGCGACAGATGGCTGATTTCGACTATGTCGCGATCGACACCAAGGGCGCGGAGCGGCGGGGGCATGTCGCCGCCGCCGATGCCGACGCAGCGCGCGCGGCGCTGGACCGGCAGCGCCTGTATGTCGTGTCGCTCAAGCCGGGCAGCGCGCCGGTGGCGGGCGCCCGGCCGCTGTTCGGGCTGCAACTGGGCCGCCCGCGCATGTCGGGCAAGCAACTGACGCTGTTCACCCGGCAGCTGGCGACGCTGAACCGCGTGTCGCCGCTGGAGGAAAGCCTGCGCACGATCACGCGCCAGACCGAGACCGACAAGGTGCGCGGCGTGGTATCGGCGGTGCATGCCGGCGTGGTCGAGGGGCGGCGGCTGGCCGATGCGATGGCGCGCGAGTCCAAGAGCTTTCCGCCCTTGTACCGCGCGATGGTGGCGGCGGGCGAAAGCTCGGGCACGCTGCCGACGATTTTGGAGCGGCTGGCCGCGCTCCTGGAGCGGCAGGCGGAGATTCGCGGCAAGCTGATCACCGCGCTCGCCTATCCCACCATCCTCGCGCTGGTGGCGCTGGGCGTCGTCACCGCGCTGATGATGTTCGTCGTGCCGCAGGTGGTGGAACAGTTCGATACGGTGGGGCAGGAACTGCCCTTCCTGACGCGGATGGTGATCGGCGTATCGGACCTGCTGGTCGGGTGGTGGTGGCTGATGCTGCTGTTCGTCGTGGTGGCGGGACTTGGCGGATGGCAGGCGTTGAAGGTGCCCTCCATCCGGCTGTCCTTCGATAGCTGGCTGCTGCGCGTGCCGCTGCTCGGGCGGTTGCTGCGCGACCTGCATGCGGCGCGGATGGCGCGGACGCTGGGCACGATGGTGGCGAGCCGGTTGCCCCTTCTGGAAGGGCTGACGCTGACCGCGGGCACGATCCACAACCGGCGGTTGCGCGTCGCCTCCGACGATATCGTCGAGGCGATCCGCGGCGGCGGCAGCCTGTCCGCCGCGATGCGACGCGCCAGCGTGTTTCCGCCG
The DNA here is from genome assembly GCF_026540875.1 of Sphingomonas sp. GM_Shp_2. Lineage (NCBI taxonomy): Bacteria > Pseudomonadati > Pseudomonadota > Alphaproteobacteria > Sphingomonadales > Sphingomonadaceae > Sphingomonas > Sphingomonas sp. GM_Shp_2. The sequence goes on along the minus strand of NZ_JALNUQ010000050.1, from coordinate 12,261 downwards.
CTGCTGACCTATCTGGCGGCGTCGGGCGAAGCGGCGGGGCGGCTGGACGAAATGCTGGAGCGTGCCGCCGACTATCTGGAACGCGAGTTCGACCGCTTCACCGCGACCGCGCTGTCGCTGCTGGAGCCGGCGATCATCGTCGTGATGGGCGGCATCGTCGCCACCATCGTGCTATCCATCCTGCTGCCGATCCTGCAACTGAACACGCTGGCAGGACAATGAGGTGACCATGCGTATCGAGATGAACAAAGCGCTTCGCCGGGCGAAGGCGCGGCGTAATGAAGAGGGCTTCACGCTGGTGGAGCTGATGGTGGTGATCGTCATCATCGGCCTGCTGGCGACGATCGTCGCGCTGAACGTGCTGCCCTCCGGCGACACGGCGCGGATCGAAAAGGCCAAGGCCGATATCGCGCAGATCGAGGGCGGGCTGGAACTCTACAAATTGCAGAACCTGACCTATCCGACGACGAGCCAGGGCTTGCAGGCGCTGGTGACGATGCCCGCCGGGCTTTCCGATCCTTCGCGCTATCAGCGGGGTGGCTATCTGAAGAAGCTGCCCGACGATCCGTGGGGGCGGCCGTATCTTTATGCCTCGCCCGGCCAGCATGGCGAGGCGGATATCTGGACCTACGGCGCCGACGGCAAGGAAGGCGGCGAGGGGATCAATGCCGATATCGGCAACTGGCAGTAAGACGGCCGGGCGCCGCCGCGAGGCGGGGTTCACGCTGGTCGAACTGATGGTCGTGGTGACGATCATCGGGCTGGCATCGGCCGCCGTGGTGTGGGCGATGCCCGACCGGCGCGGACGGCTGGTGGACGAGGCGACGCGCTTTGCGGTGCGGGTCCGTGCGGCGCAGGACAGTGCGGTGGTGAACGCCGCGCCGGTCAGCCTGTGGGTGACGCGCGGCGGCTACGGCTTCGACCGGCGGGTGTCGGGCGGCTGGGTGCCGGTGGCGGACAAGCCGCTGCGCGTCGAGCGCTGGGCGGAGGGCACGCGGCCCGAGATCGCGGATACCAGCGGGCGGCTGCGCGTGACGTTCGACGTGACCGGGCTGGCGGATCGCCCCGCCGACCTGAAGCTGGCGCGCGACCGGGTGGAGACGGTGGTGCGGATCGGCGCGGACGGCAGCGTGCGCGTCGATGGGTAACGTCTTGTCTGAAAACGCGCCGGGGCGCGTTTTGCGGCACCGGCCAGTGTCGGGTGAACAGCGCCCCGCGCTATTCAGATCATGCCGGGGGCATGATCGACCCGTCACTCCCCCACCCGACCTCCCACAGCGTATCCTGAATGGGAGGCCGGGTGGGGGAGCGGGCCGGTGCCGCCTGAATCAAGACGGCTTTACCCTGATCGAGATCATGGTCGCGCTGGCGGTGTTCAGCCTGGCGGCGATGGCGCTGGTGCGGCTGGAGGGGGCGACGATCCGCGGCGCGGGCACGCTGAGCGAGACGATGGTCGCGCAGATGGTGGCGCGCAACGTCGCGATCGAGGCGGTGACCGAGCCGGAGGCGCCGACGCTGGGGCGCAGCGACGGGGCCGAGCCCAATGGCGGGCAGGCGTGGCGCTGGACACGGGTGGTGAGCCCGACCGGCGACCAGCGCGTGGTGCGCATCGACGTGTCGGTGTTCGGCCGCGGGGGCAATACGCTGGGGCGGGTGACGATGATCCGGCCGGCGACGCTGCCGCCGCCGGTGCTGGTCGCGCCGAACCCCGATCCGGGTGGCGGCAGCGACCGGAACCGGCCGAACCGTTCGCCGGGCCTGCGATGACGGTCGCGCCCCTCCCGCGGCGCGAGGCCGGCTTTACGCTGGTCGAGGTGATGGTCGCGCTGCTGATCTTTGCGATGCTGGCGTCGGCGGCGGTGGCGATCTTGGCGCTGAGCGTGCGGACGCAGGCGAGCGTCGGCGGACGGCTGGACGATGTGTCCGCGCTTAACCGGACCTTGTCGATCCTGTCGGCCGATCTGGGGCAGGCGGTGGCACGGCCGGCGCGGGACGAGGGCGGCGTGCTGCGCCCGGCGCTGGTCGGCGAGGCGGCGGGGATGACGGTGGTGCGCGGGGGGTGGACCAATCTGGATGCCGCGCCGCGGGCGTCACTCCAGAAGGTGACGTACCGGGTGGCGGGCGATGCGCTGGAGCGGGTGGCGTATCCGATGCTGGACGGGGCGCAGCCGCTGCCGCCGACCGTGCTGTTGCCGCGGGTGCGCGCGCTGCATCTGCGTTACCGTTTCCAGGGGGCGTGGCTGGACCAGTGGCAGGGGGTGCAGGGGGCGGCGTTGCCGCAGGCGGCCGAGGTGACGATCGAGCGGACGGACGGCACCTTTTACCGGCAGATGTTCCTGGTGGGGACGGGCTATGCGCCCGCAAGGCAGGTGGCGGGTGCGTGAGGGCGAGCGCGGGGCGGCGCTGCTGACCGTGCTGATCCTGGTGGCGGTGATCGCCGTGCTGGCCGCGACGGCGCTGGAGAAGCTGCGCCTGTCGACGCGGCTGGGCGGCAATGCGCTGGCGGTGGAGCAGGCGCGCGCGTTCGCGCAAGCGGGCGAGGCGCTGGCGCTGGTGCGGATCGGCGGGCTGTTGCAGCGCAGCCCGGACCGGGTGTCGCTGCTGGGCGACTGGAGCGACCGGCCGTTCGGCCTGCCGCTGCCCGGCGGCGGCAGCGCGGTGGCGCGGGTGACGGACGGGGGCAACTGCTTCAACCTGAACAGCCTGGTGCGCAGCCTGCCCGATGCGCCGGGCGTCTATGCCAGCGATCCGCAGCGCCAGGCCGAGTTCATGCGGCTGATGGGCTATGTCGGGGTGCCGGCACAGGTGGCCGCACAGGTGGCGGCGGGGGCATCGGACTGGATCGACACCGACCAGGACCAGCAATCCGGCGGCGGCGAGGATCCGCTCTATCTGTCGCGCGAAACGCCGTACCGGACGCCCGGCACGCTGATGGCGGACATCAGCGAATTGCGCGCGGTGAACGGGGTGACGGCGGAGGTGTACGAGACGCTGCGCCCCTGGCTGTGCACGCTGCCGACGAACGAGCCGAGCGCGATCAACGTCAACACGCTGCTGCCCGAACAGGCGCCGCTCGTCGCGATGCTGTTCCAGACGGGGGTGAACCCGGAGACGATCCGGCAGCAATTGCTGCGCCGGCCACCGCAAGGCTTTGCCGAGGCGAGCGCGGCGTGGCAGGGCGTGGGTGGTGAGCCGACAAGCCAGCCGGGGGTGAAGACGCAGTGGTTCGCCCTGCGCATCGACGTGACGCTGGGGACGACGCAGATCGAGGAACGCGGGCTGGTCGATGCCCGCACGCTTCCCGTCCGCCTGACCCATCGGCAATGGGGGGAAGATCTATGAGCGCGACCAATCTTGTGTTTCTGCCGCCGCCGGGGGGCGCGCTGCGCTGGATGCGGCTGGAGGATGGCCGCGTCGCGGGCGAGGGCGACGGGCCGCCGCCGGGCGATGCGCCGGCGATCGCGGTGGCGCCGGCGGAGGCGGTGACGCTGCACTGGGCGGAGCTGCCCGCCCGGTCGAGCGCGCAGGCGGCGGCGGCGGCGCGAATCATGGCGGCGGAGGCGAGCGCCGCGCCGATGAGCGAGCTGCACGTCGCGGTGGGCGGGGAAGAGGCCGAGGACGGCGGTCGCGCGATCGGCGTGGTCAATGCCGGCGCGATGGCCGGATGGCTGTCGATGCTGGGGGAGGCCGGGATCGATCCGGTCGCGCTGGTGCCGGCGCCGCTGCTGCTGCCGCGTCCCGACAGCGGCTATGCGCTCGGGTCCGTGGGCGGGCAGGCGGTGGTGCGCGGGCGGCATGCGGGCTTTGCCGACGATGCGGCGCTGACCCCGCTGGTGACGGGCGGCGCGCTGCCCGAGCCGGTGCCCGAGCCCGAGCTGGTCGCGGCGATGGCGGCGGCGGTGGCGGCGGTGCCGCTGGACCTGCGGCAAGGGGTGTTCGCACGGCGGCGGCGGCGCGCGATCGACTGGCGGTTGATCCGGCGGCTGGCGCTGATGGGGCTGGCGATACTGGCGCTGACGCTGGCGATCGATCTGGTGCGAATCGCGCGCTACAGCTTTGCCGCCGATGCCGCCGAGGCGCGTGCGGATGCGCTGGCCCGCACCGTGCTGCCGCGCGGCGAGACGGTGACCGATGCCGACCGGCAACTGGCGGAGCGGCTGGCAGGCGTGCGCGGCCCTGGCCTTGGTTTCAGCCGCAGCGCGGCGGCGGTGTTCGCGGTGGTGCGCGCGGTGCCGGGTACCGAGATCACCGCGCTGGACTTCCAGCCATCGGGCGACATGCGGCTGGGCATCGCGGTCGAGCGCGAGGCGCTGGCCACCGACCTGAAGCGGGCGATCGAGGCGGCGGGCTTTGACGTGCAGGCCGGCACCTTCACCGCGGCCGGCGGGCGGATCACGGGAGAATTCACGGTGAGGGTGCAATGAGCGCGTTGAAGACGTGGTTCGACGGGCGGTCGCTGCGCGAGAAGCGGCTGCTGCTGGTGATGGCCGCGCTGATGGTGGTGACGATCCTGTGGGCCGGGATCGTGCGGCCGGTGGACGACGGGCTGGCGAGTGCGCGCGAGCGGCACAACGCGGCGGTGGTGCGGCTGGGCGAGACGCAGGCCCAGGTCGAGGCGCTGACCGGCATCCGCCGGCCGCCGCCGCTGACCGGGTCGCTGGCCGACACGGTGCGCGCCGCCGCCGACGAGGCGGGCTTCGCGCTGCAATCGCTGAACGAGGACGGACCCGGCCGGGTGCGCGCCCAGATCCAGTCGGCACGGGCGGCGGCGCTGATCCCCTGGCTGAACCGGCTGGAGCGCGGCGGCATATTGGTGGAGCAGGCGACGTTGACCGACAATGGCGACCGCACGGTGGGCGTGACGCTGGTCCTGCGGAGCCGCGCGGCATGAGGCGCATCCGGTTGACGACGCGGCCGTCGGTCCTGTTCGGCGCGATGCTGTTCCTGGCGCTGATCGTTCTGTTGCCGATGCGCATCGTGCTGGGTGCGGCGGCGGCGGGCGAGGAAGGGCTGTCGGCGCGGCGCGTGTCGGGCAGCATCTGGGACGCGCGGCTGCGCGAGGCGCGGTTCGGCGACGTGGTGCTGGGCGATGTGAAGGCGCGGCTTTCGCCCTTTGCGCTGCTGATTGGCCGGGCGCGGCTGGTGTTTTCCGGGCCGGGGGGTGTTGCGCCACCGCTGGAGGGCGCCGCCGAGATCGGCCGGCATCTGGTGGCGCTGGACGATGTGACCGCGCGCCTGCCGGTGGCGGGGGTGTTCAATCCGCTGCCGGTGGCGAGCCTGGACCTGGAGGGCGTGAGCGTGCGCTTTCGCGACGAGACCTGCGAATCGGCGGACGGGCGCGTGCGGGCGGTGATGGCGACGGAGGACGGCGTGTTGCCGCTGCCGCCGACGCTGTCCGGCATGGCGCGGTGCGACGCAGGCGCGCTGCTCTTGCCGCTGACCGGCACGTCGGGGACCGAAGGGGTGACGCTGCGCATCCGGCCGGACGGACGCTATACCGCGGACCTGACGCTGGCGGCGGGGGATGCGGCGACGATCGAGCGATTGGGGCGGCTGGGTTTCGCGCCCGGGCCGGGCGGGTACCGACTTTCGGTGCAGGGAAGATTCTGAGCGGCACTGCATACCCCGGACCGCGCGGACCTTAGGCAACCCGTTCGTGTCGAGACAGTGCCGCAGGTAGCGACATGTCTCTCGATACACCGTCTCGGTACGCGGCTTTGCCGCTACTCGACGGTTACTCGAGACGAACGGGGGTGGGTGGATAGAGCCTTGACGCGCGGGTAACCCCCCGCTAGGGGCGCAATCCTTCAGTGGCGATCGTAGCTCAGTTGGTTAGAGCATCGGTTTGTGGTACCGAGGGTCGCGGGTTCAAGTCCCGTCGGTCGCCCCATTTTTCCCACAGCATCGGAAACGACATGGCGGACTGGGGCTTCCCTGATTTCGACGGGCATGAGGGCGTTCATCTGTTCAGCGATCCCGCATCGGGGTTGCAGGCGGTGATCGCGGTCCATTCGACGCATCTGGGCCCCGCCGCGGGCGGTGCACGCTTCTGGCACTATGCCACGCCCGATCGCGCGATCACCGATGCGCTGCGCCTGTCGCGCGGCATGAGCTACAAGAACGCGATGGCCGGGCTGACGCTGGGCGGCGGCAAGGGCGTGGTGCTGGCGGCGAACCCCGGCGACACGATCACCACCGCGCAGCTGGAAGCCTTTGGCCGCGCGGTCGAATCGCTCGGCGGACGCTATGTCACCGCCGAGGATGTCGGCATGTCCGAAGAACGGATGAAGGTGATTGCCGGCCAGACCCGCTATGTGTCGGGCCTGCCAGTCGCATCGGGCGCCGCGGGCGGTGATCCGGGACCTTATACCGCGCACGGCGTGTATCTGGGGGTGAAGGCCGCCGCCAAGCGCGGCCTTGGCACCGACGACATGAAGGGCGTGCGCGTCGCGATCCAGGGCGTCGGCTCGGTCGGGGGCGGGCTGGCCCGGCTGCTGGCCAGGGACGGCGCGATCCTGACGCTGGCCGATGTCAACGAAGGCCGGGCGCAGGCGCTGGCGGGTGAGCTGGGCGCGAGCGCGGTGGCGGCCGAGCAGATCCTGTTCGCCGATGTCGACATCGTCAGCCCCAATGCGCTGGGTGCCGTTCTGCACGAGGGATCGATCCCGCAGTTGAAGGCGAAGATCGTCGCGGGCGGCGCGAACAACCAGTTGGCGACGCGCGCCGACGGTCGCCGCGTGCACGAGGCTGGCATCCTGTACGCGCCCGATTACGTCATCAATGCCGGCGGCATCATCAATGTCGGGCTGGAATATCTGGGCCAGGGCGACGAGGCCGAGGTGATGGCGCGTATCGCGAAGATCCCGGAGCGGCTGGAGCAGGTGTGGAGCGAGAGCGCCGCCAACGGCCATCCGGCTTCGGATGTGGCCGACGAGATCGCGCAGCGGTTGATCGGGCGGTAGGTTTTTTCTCCCTCTCCCCGGAGGGGCGAGGGGGTTTGTGCGTGATTCCTTCTCCGCTGGGGCGAGGGTATGGGCACCAAACCCCCGTGACGGCGCGGTCAAAGGGCCCTAAGACGGGCGGATCGTGCCGAGCCTTCATGCCCTTGCCAATCCTGCCCGGTTTCTGAAGATCGCCCGTCCGCTGACGGGGGTCTTCTTCTGGCTGGGCGCGCTCCTGATCGCGGTGGGGGTATGGGCCGGTCTGACGCAGACGCCGCCCGATTACCTGCAGGGCGAGACGGTGCGGATCATGTATATCCATGTGCCCGCCGCCTGGCTGGGCATGGGCGGGTGGAGCAGCCTGGCGATCGCCAGCATCGCCTATCTGGTGTGGCGCCATCCGCTGGCGCAGTTGGGGGCGCGCGCGATCGCGGTGCCGGGCGCCGCCTTTGCCGCGATCTGCCTCGCCACCGGGGCGATCTGGGGGCGGCCGACCTGGGGGACGTGGTGGCAATGGGACGGGCGACTGACCTCTATGCTGCTGCTTTTCTTCGTTTATCTCGGCTATATCGCGCTGGCGCGGGCTGATGCGGAACAGGGCGGCGACGGCCGCATCCCGGCGCTGTACGGCGTGGCGGGCAGCGTGTTGCTGCCGATCATCCGCTATTCGGTGGTGTGGTGGAACACGTTGCACCAGGGCCCCTCGATCGGGCTGACCAAGTCGACGATCGACGGCACGATCCTGTGGCCGCTGCCGATCACCATGGCCGGTTTCACCTTTCTGTTCGGCGGCATCGTGCTCATGCGGATGCGGATGATGCTGGCGCGCACCAAGGCCGAGGCGCGGGCGCGGCGGATGGCGGCGGCATGAACCATTGGAGCTTCGTGTCGGCGGCCTATGCGGTGGCGCTGGGCGGCAGCGGCGTGCTGGCGCTGGTCAGCTGGCTGGCGATGAAGCGCGCCGAGAAATGACCGCGAAGCATCAACGTCTCGGGCTGGCGCTGCTGGCGGTGGCAGCGATCGTCGCGGCCGCGTTGCTGGCGCTGTCCGCGCTGAAGGATCAGGCGGCGTTCTTCTATGCCCCGTCCGACGTCGCCAAGCAGGGCCTGCCGCTGGGACGTGCGGTGCGGCTGGGGGGCATGGTGGCGGCGGGATCGGTGCAGCGCGCCGCCGACGGGGTGACGGTGCATTTCGCCGTGACCGACGGCGTCGCCACCACGCCCGTCGTCTATGCGGGCATCGTGCCCGACCTGTTTCGCGAGCGATCGGGGGTGGTGGCGGAAGGCCAGTTCCGGCCCGATGGCGGCTTTGTCGCGACCAACCTCCTGGCCAAGCATGATGAAAAATACATGCCGCCGGAAATGGCGGGCAAGATGCACGAAACGAAGACCCTGAAGCCGTGATCGCGGAGGCCGGGCTTGCCGCCTTGTGGTTCGCCGCGGCGCTGGCGGGATTGCAGATCCTGCTGGCGGTGCTCGGGGTACGGCGCGGTGACGTGATCGGCGATCAGGCGCGCGACGGCATCCGCGCGGTCGCGATCGTGCAGGGTGCGCTGGCGTTGCTGTCGATGGCGCTGCTGATCGCGCTGTTCCTGCGATCGGACATGTCGGTGCGGCTGGTGGCGGAGAACAGCCATTCGGCCAAGCCGTGGCTGTACAAATTCGCCGGTGTCTGGGGCAATCACGAAGGATCGATGCTGCTCTGGGTGACGATCCTGGGGGTGGCGGGGGCCGCGGTCGCCCGGTTCGAGCGCGCGCTGGACGGGCGCACGCTGGTGGCGACTTTGGGCGCGCAGGCCGGCATCGCGCTGGGATTCTACGCCTTTCTGCTGTTTTCCTCCAACCCGTTCGACCGGATACCCGCGGCGATCGACGGCATGGGGCTGAACCCGCTGTTGCAGGACCCCGGTCTCGCCTTCCACCCGCCGACGCTGTACGCGGGCTATGTCGGGTTGTCGGTGGCGTTTTCCTTTGCGGTGGGGGCGCTGGTCACGCGCGACGTGGGGCCGGCGTTCGCGCGGGCGATGCGGCCCTGGGTGCTGGGCGCATGGGTGTTCCTGACGCTGGGGATCACCGCCGGATCCTATTGGGCCTATTACGAGCTGGGCTGGGGCGGCTGGTGGTTTTGGGACCCGGTGGAGAATGCCTCGCTGATGCCGTGGCTGGCGGCGACCGCGCTGCTCCATTCGGTGAACGTGCTGGCGGCGCGCGACGGCCTCAGGGCGTGGACGGTGATGCTGGCGGTGGTCGCCTTCTCGATGTCGATGCTCGGCACGTTCCTGGTGCGCTCGGGCATCCTGACCAGCGTCCATGCCTTTGCCGTCGATCCCAAGCGGGGCGCGTTCATCCTGGCGCTGCTCGCCCTCTATATCGGCGGGGCGCTGGCGCTGTTCGCAGGCCGCATCGGCACGGTGAAGGCGGGAACGGTGTTCGCGCCGATCAGCCGCGAGGGCGGGCTGGTGGTCAACAACCTGTTGCTGTCGGTGATCCTGGGCGTGGTGCTGATCGGGACGCTGTACCCGATCGTGGCGGCGGCGTTCGGGGTGCAACTCTCGGTGGGGCCGCCCTTTTTCAACAAGGCGGCCGGGCCGATCGCGCTGGCGATGGTGGTGGTGATGGCGGTGGGGCCGCTGCTGCGCTGGCGGCGGGACGACGGCCGCGCGCTGCCGCGGCGGATGGCGGTGCCGGCGGGGGTCGCCGCGGCGGTGGTGGTGGCGCTGCTGGTGCTGGCGCCGATCGGGGTACTGCCGCTGCTCGGGCTGGCGCTGGCCGCCGGGCTGGCGGTGGCGAGCGTCATGCCGCTGGGCGGGCGCAACCTGCGCCGGACGCCGCTGCCGATCTGGGGCATGGTGGTCGCACATCTGGGGCTGGCGGTGAGCCTGATGGGCATGGCGTGCGACAGCGCGTTCACCGCCGAGCGGCTGGCGGCGGTGCGTCCCGGCGAGACGGTGACGGTGGGCCCGTGGCGCGTGACGCTGGACGGGATCGCGCCGGTAGTGGGCGAGAACTGGTCGGCCCTGCAGGCGCGGCTGACCGCGCGCACCGGGAATAGCGTGCGGGTGCTGCGCCCGCAGTCGCGCTTCTTCGCGACGCCGCCGACGGTGACCAGCGAGAGCGCGATCCTGACGCGGTGGAACGGGCAGCTTTATACCGTGCTGGGTCAGCCCGATGGATCGGGGCGCTGGCAGGTGCGACTGTGGTGGAAGCCGTTCGTGACGCTGATCTGGGCCGGCGGCGGGATGATCGCGCTGGGTGGGCTGCTGGCGCTGGTCGGGCGGTGGTGGCGGACGCGGCGGCAGCGGAGGGCGTGGAGCTGATGCGGCGGTGGTTGCTCTGGGTGCCGTTCGGGGCGTTCGCGCTGCTGTTCGCGGTGGTGGCGAGCGGGCTGTTCCGCCCCGCCGACCGCACGGTGCGCTCGACCCTGGTCGACAAGCCCTTGCCGGCGTTCAAGCTGGGCGCGGTGGTGCCGGACAAGCCGGGGCTGGCGAGCGGCGATTTCGGTCACGGGCAGGCGCGGCTGCTGAACGTCTTCGCGAGCTGGTGCGTGCCGTGCATGGCGGAGGCACCGCAACTGATGCGGCTGAAGGCGATGGGCGTGCCGATCGACGCGATCGCGATCCGCGACACCGGGCCGGCGGTGCAGGGCTTCCTCAAGCGCTTCGGCGATCCCTATACGCGGATCGGCAACGACCGGGTGAGCCGGGTGCAGTTGTCGCTGGGGTCATCGGGCGTGCCCGAGACGTTCCTGATTGATGGGCGCGGGCGGATCGTGCGGCAATATGTCGGCGATATCCAGCCGGACCAGGTGGCGGGGATAGCGGCGGCGGTGAGGGCGGCGCAGTGATGCGGTGGCTGTTGCCTTTCGCACTTATGCTGACCGCGCCCGTGGCAGCGCAGGTCGCGGCCCCGGCGGAATATGCCGATACGCAATTGCCCGATCCGGCTCGCGAGACGGCGGCACGCGGATTGATGGAGACGCTTCGCTGTCTGGTATGTCAGGGGCAGTCGATCGCGGACAGCGACGCGCCGATGGCGGGCGACATGCGCGCGCTGGTCCGCCAGCGTATCGCGGCGGGCGAGGAGCCGGCGGCGGTGCGCGACTGGCTGGTCGAGCGGTACGGGGCATATGTGACCTATGACCCGCCGCTGGGGGCGGCGACCTGGCCGTTATGGCTGGCGCCGCTGCTGCTGCTGGGCGTGGGGGCATGGCTGGCGCGGGGCAGTTTCCGGCGGAAGGAGCGCTGATGGGCTGGGCGATGCTGCTGCTGGTCGGGCTGGGCGCGATGGCGCTGGTCGTGGCGTTGCGGCTGGCGCGGCCGTTATGGCCGATGATGGGCGCCGCGCTGATGCTGGGTGCGGCGGGCTATGCGGTGCAGGGGCATCCCGGCGTGCCCGGCGCGCCGGTGTCGCCGCGCGCGGAGGGGCTGGCCGAGGATGACGGGCTGCTGGACATTCGCAGCCGGATGTTCGGGCGGTTCGGACCGGATGCGGCGATCTTTACCGCGGCGGATGCGATGAACCGCTATGGCCGCGACCGCGGCGCGGTGCAGGTGATGCTGGGGTCGATCGGCGGCAATCCCCGCAGCGTGCCGTTCTGGACGCATCTCGGCACGACGCTGGCGCGACATGACGGGAACCAGATGTCGCCGGCGGCACGCTTCGCCTTTGCGCAGGCGCGGCGCCTGGGGCCGCGCGACCCGGCACCGTTGTTCTTCGAAGGACAGGCGCTGATCCGGGCGGGCGATTTCGCCGCCGCCCGGCCGTTATGGGCGCGCGCGCTGGCCCTGTCCGATCCGCAGGCCGGATACGCACCGGAGGTGGCCAAGCGGTTGATGGTGCTCGACCGGTTGCTGGCGGCGCAGGGCGGGGGGTAAGCGTTCGGGGTGCATGGTTGAGCGACTACAATTTTTCCCGAATGGATCGCATCGCGCGTTGATTATCGTCGGCGAGTGGGGCTTTTGCAAAAACGATCCAATATCGGGAATGCCGAACGTGCTGTGAAAGGAGGCAACTTTAGCGGCTGAGCCTGACTCGCAAAAGGTTGGCGGCCACAATAGCGCCGAATGTCAGCAGTAGGCTTGCGCTTATAACGTATTGCGTAGCACCAGCAGGAAGTAGGCTGGTGCCGCTCGCCGCTCGTAGGACCATGAAACCGAGCAGGCCTACGACAAATGTTACTGTCGGCACTAGCGCGACGTTGATGCACAAGCGATCTGCCTTCGTCATTCTAGGTCTCCGACATCGTTGCTAGCCCAGTATGTACCACTTGGCGTTGGTGTCCGCTACTCGCAGCATCCGTGGTCGTCAGCATTCCCGGAAAC